>JAHILE010000045.1 GCA_018897155.1 Nanoarchaeota archaeon
AACATATGACTATTCGCTCTACACCTGCTGAAAAAGCAGGCGTTATTTGCTTTGCCAATGGAATTAGAGAGTATGATAGAATGCTTGAGTTGATTGAGCGTTAGCTAAAATCAACTAACAACCTTAAACTGGGACAAAGCCTTCGTGCTTATGCCAGTCAAAAATCGCGCCTTTTGGAAGAAATATTTTTGTCATGCCTTGCAGATTAGCGGATATTGGATCGTCTTTTGATAACAATAGTTGCCGTTTTCCAATGCCGCCGTGCGAATCAGTTAATTGGATATCGCTTATTCTTTTTTTGAAAAGCTTGCTCATAAGCATAAAGGGTTAAGAAGAAATATATTGTTTCAGGAATCGTTTATTCCCTAACAACCATTATCGGAATGGCATCTTTATTATATTCCTCGCGCGCAATCTTTAAAGGATCCATTTCCTTTGTCTTTATGAGCGGAGGCGCACCCATTGATAGCTGGAATGCGCGCGCGCCTAGGATGCGCGCGATTTCAAAACGATTGTAGTGAATTGTTTCTGCTGCCGCCATTTTAAACCATCTCTTTATGCATTGGGTTTGAAAGCTTGAAAGCGCAAAACGCACTCAAGTTTTCATGATAATAATCACAGGTTTCTTATATTATGCGGAAAGGTTTATAAATGGGTGATTAGACGTTTTCTATCAAAGCCTGATTTTTAGGAAATATGTGATTTCCATGATATTTTTGATATACTATTTCAATCACTTTCTTGCTTTGGCCAACATATTTGAGTGGATCAGATATTTCACGTATCACGTTTTCATCAAGCCTGCTCGTTACGTCATCACATCCAAGAAGGATTTCAACAAAAGGCTTTTTTTCAGCTTTTACCTTAGTTGAAAGTTCGCCCATAAGATCGTGTGCTATTGACCTTGGAAGTGGTTTTGAAGTTTTAATTCGGTCTGTTAGATAAGTCATGACTTGGGCAGATGTTACAACACCAAGAGAGCGTTCAACGCGTTCTATGCTTCGGGGCATGTTCAAATCAATATGGTATACAACATTTGCCAGGTTTCTTATGACTTCGTCACCCCATTTGAACATTATCTCAAGAGTTACTCTATCTGATGCAGAACCCGAAAGGTCACGCGCATAAAACATAAGATCAGAGCTAAGTGCAGTCATCATTGCGCCACGCGTATAATTGGCAAACGAAACTGTTTGCTCTTCTTTTGTGGGGTTTCCACCTTTTTCATCTTTATGCGGCATACCTGCCGAACCCTTTTGTTTCCGTCCTCTATAAACGAAAAGGTTCACGTCATCACCCCTACCGTTTGCGATGTATGTTGCAAGGTTTGCCATAGTTTCTGCAGTTCTTGCTATTCCATATGCAAAATCGCTTATGAATTCTCTTCCAGGAGTCTGCGCCGCCGCATCCATGTATTTTAATCCCAGTGCTTCACAGTATGCTTTTTGAAGTTCAATACCATTAACATTGAGTGCAGTTGCTGAATGATGGTTTCCTGTTGAATCTCCCCACTTGCCAACAAGCGAGTTATTGTAGAAATGCTTAAGAAGGTTAATGTCTGATTGAAGCATTTCGGCGTAATGAGAAAACGGCCGTCCTGCATATGTGGGAAGCGCATCATATCTATGTGTCTGATCCATATGTGGTATATTGGACCAAGCCATGGATTTTTCAAGAGTTATGTCTCTTAGATTTTCAAGAGAATCTATAATTATTTCTGTAGCATTTTTAAGCTGCAATGCTTTTGCCGTTTCAGTACTATCTGCGCTTGTTCGAAACTTATTTATGTCCGATGCGGCTTCAGGACATATCTCCATTACAGCTTCTTCCCACGCATTATCTATGGCAATTACATCATGGCCTATTTCGTCTTCAATATCTATTATTCTCTGTGGGTTTATACTTTGCAGATTCGCTGTTTTGATCAATACCGTTGCATGTTCTTGTGGAACTATATTGGGATACAATTCAGAAAGAACTTGGGTTGCTGCCGCTTGCGCCTTTAAGCAATAGCCAAACGTTGGAACCCGCCCAAAAATGGGTGACATTTCTAACGTTCCATATTTTCCAACAACAAGTATTCCGGGATCTGCTTTTGCATCAAGACCCTTCTTCTTTGGAGTCGTTATAATATATGATTTATCGATTTCGTACATATCAGTCACTTTAATCATTCCGTCTGTTCTTTAATGAATCTAATATGCTCGGGATTTTAGTCCCAAGGTACCAACAATCAATTGAATGTCTTCAACAAGCGCTTTATCACGTGGCCTTATGTCTGGTTCGAATTTTTTGCCAGTAAGTTTTTGAATTCCCATTATATATCTTACCGCAATCAGAATCTGTTGTTCCGGAGTGTATTTTTTATCTCCTTCGGACATACCTCTTGCGAATTCTTTTGAATAGGATACCGGATCTCTTCCTTCGTCTATTGCTTTGAGATAATCCTCTAAAGACCAATATCTTGAGGAATCAAAAGTGAATAACTCATCTTGTGAAACAATTTTGCCTTTTCTATTGCGACCATTTTCGGTTTTAGTATCTGCAAGTATTATGCCTTTGTCATAAAGATATCCGAAGACAATTCCATATGCCATTTTGGAATTACTGCTTATCTCAGTGTATTCGTTAGGTGTGCATATGTTATTATCAAAAAGATATTGTGGAGATACAGACATATCGGTTTTACCTTTGGTTGAAGGGGTGCCCATGAGATATGGAAGTTTTTGATTAACGATAAGATTTTCAGATAATGGGTGTCCGCAAAATTCTTTTTCACCTTTAACAAAATATGCGTGATATAATGAAGTCTCAGTACTGCTTCTTGCAAGATATAATCTCAGAACGTTTTCGAAAGGTATTGTATCAAGATTTTCTGCAGCGATTACTGTCGCATTCATGACAAGCCCGGGTATCTCAAACTGTGAGGTTCCTATTGCGGGTTCGACCATTTTTCTCATGAAGTTGTGATTTGTTGCCAGTACTTGATCTTTGAAAGGTATATCCCCTCGTCCTTTATCATGTGTTGAGATACGCGGCGTTCTAACCATTATCCTTATAGGCTTTCCATCATCTGATAAAAGCGGTTTTTCATCGTTTGTTTGATATATCGAATCAGAAACTTTTCCAGGACGTACAATACACTTATTTAATTCCGGTACGCGCTTTATTATGTCTTCGGTCGGTGTTAATATGCCAATTTCACTCAGATAGTTCTTAACAATCTCTCCTGCTTCAGATTCATCCAGAAATCTTGTCATGATATATCCCCGAAATAGACTCATCACCAAAACTAAACAAAACTTTGTTGTTTTGTTTTAGTCCTCAAACATTTAAAAACCCTTTTAGAAATCTACAAAAGCCTTGCAAAAACATCCCATCCAAACATTATGAGCAGGATAAGCGCGCCTACCACCTCTATTACTCGCCATTTTTTTGTTCCTTCAAGCACATCTGTTATTGTCAGGCACATCCATAGAAGAAAAACATATCCGCTCATTAGCGAAAATATCGAAAATTCCGGATGGCTCCAGACCCCGATAAGTTCCCCCATCATTTCGTCAAAAACCGTAAAAAGCGCGACAAAATAAGCGAGCCTTATTTCACTCCACGATTTGAAAAGGGCGAGCGATACGGCAAACCATACTAATATTTCTATAGGCCTCAACGAAAAATCCAGATACAGCCAGTCAATAGCCATGATGGCTGGCGTTAAAATAAGAAATCCGTAGGTAAGTTTTGGAAACCATACTTTTTTTTCATACGCTTCTTCAAAGACTTTTCCGAAATTATATGATGCCCAGAATATTGCGCCGTAGCCTGGAAGAATCCAAAGCGGAACGCCGCCGAAAATACCGCCGAGGTATGTGAAGTACCCTGCATTGACTCCGATAAGTTCGTGTAAGTATCCTACAACTGCGGCAAAAATAAGAAATACTTTGCCTTTTTTATCGCTTTCGCGCCAGAAAAAAATCCAAAGCAGCGATAAAATCAGCGTTGCTGTGAATTCGTCTTCAGTTTCCCGATAAAATATCAGGGTGCCTATGATTGCAGACACTACGAATATGAAAAAATCTTTTGCATCATGGAGCAGCGCGTCTTTTCTGCGTTTCAGATTGTCTTTTAGCATGAGAAAATCCATGATATCACATTAAGCAAATCAAAGCGCAGGAGTTATCCAGACTTCTATGAACGCCGCAATTATTAATAATGCGACGGAAAGGCCGAAAAGCGCTGCGGCATCTTTTATTATCCGCGTGTCTTGGTGGCGCTTTATGATTCCGATTGACAAAATACCCCCCGCAATTCCGGCAACAAAATACGCAGCTATTTCAGGAACGCCGTGCAGAGCAATTGAAATGAGGCCTGCCGGAAGGGAAATAAGGTAGCCATATACTGCGGAAAGGGGGTGGCTAATCTCTGACGCTGCTGCGCGCGCCATTCCTCCGACAAAAACAGCTATTATCGACGCATTCCATGCAAGTATGAATATGGCGCCTGCTCCGTAAAAGAATGACAGTATGAACGAAACAAATGCCACGGAGAAATTATTCAGGAATATCTGCATAAATCCTTTTCCTTCAAATGTCGCAAAGCCGGTTTTTATATTTTCTCCGCGGATGCTTGAAAGCGTTTTTATCTGCTCACTGAACGCGTCTTTTACAAAATCCGCTGGAAGGACGGTATACCAGAATGACGCAGCAACGATTATCCCGAGAAACAAAAATGTGTATATGTCAAAAGCCTTTTTGTGTATCTTAAGAAACCCCAAATCCAGGTGCTCATAATCTTCATCAAGCGTTTCTTCATTATTGAGCACATTATATATCATTGGAAACGATGCAAGCGTCACAAGAAACAGGAAGGTTGTCGAGATCTGTGATGGAAAAATATATGCTGCCAAAAAAAGGGAAACTGTGGTTGCCATCACGCCGTATATAAACACATGCCACGGCTTTTTTTCAGCATCATCAGAAGTTTCGATATTCTCAAGAACCATTTATATACTTGTTGAAATGCGTATTTATAGATTGATTCATTTCAGAGATTAATTCTTTTACTTCGGAACTGTTTTTGCGCATTCGATGATATAAACGCCCGCATCTCTTTTCCATTCCTTATGCGCCTCAATAAGTTCTATTTTTTTCGAGAATAAAGGGCAATCAAGCACAAATGTCTCGAACTCTCCGCCTTCACCAGCAATATTTATTTTGTTTTTCTTTGATATTTCGATTAACTCGTTCACTGCTTTTTTATCTAGTTTTCTTCCAAGCCAGCTTTTGTCAAGGCCTTCTGCCGCAACTGCTGTGATTACAACTTCGAATTTATTTTCAAGAAGCAGGTCCCAGTATTTTACGAGGTCAATATTCCACAAAGGCGCCTCAGATTTAAGCCCGAGTTTTTTCGCAATTGCATCGATGCGCTCCTTCTGGTAGTTTGAGTAAAGCGCGCCAGTTACGATACCGTCAACTTTTCCCTTTACCGTTGCGATGAGATTTTCAAGGTCCTTTAGTTCTTTTTCCTTTTCACCTTTTGTTTTTCCAGTAATTTGTGGGATGTTCATAAGATCTGCCTGCATCGCAGTGAGATGGACGTTTGGGTGGTGGAACATATAGCTGTCAGAACGCGCAGGCATCATTGTAAGAATATATGTGATTTCATGGCCTTTTTGCTTCATTGCATATATTGCGAAAATGGAATCCTTTCCTCCGGAAATGAGTGCCGCGAGCTTCATAATTATCCGCCCGATACAACCTGAATAATCTCTATTTTGTCGTTGTTATTAAGCTCTTCGTTGTCCGGAATTATTTCTCCGCCGCGCTTTATCAGGACCATTTCCGGATTAATTTTGAGAATCTGAAGTACATCCAGCCCGATTGCGCCGTATCTTAGCGCGAGCTTCTTTTTCACTTTTCCGTATGTGACAAAAACGTGCATATCCGGTTTTAGTTCCTTTAATTTATATATACTTCCTTTGACAATATCCTGATATGAACGCCTCAAATCCTCTTGAAGAAGATTATCAGAAGCTTACAAGGCAGGCAAGTTCGCTTCGGCCGCAAGGTGCGCAAAGGGCACCGCAATCCGCGGCACCGCGGCAGGATGAGTGCATTTTCTGCAAAATGGCCAAGAAAGAGATAAGGACGCGCCAAATCGAGGAGAATGCGAAATTTTCTGCGTTTCTTGACATCCAGCCAAAAGAGGCGGGGCATGTGATAATTCTTTCTAAAAGGCATTTTGCGCAGATGGATGAAATGGATGAGGTCGAGGCTTCTACTTTGGTAGACCTTATAAAAAGCGTTTCATCGCGCATGAAAAAAGTTCTCGGAGCAACCGGATTTACAGTCATTTCCCAGAACGGTATATCTTCGGCGCAGGCTGTTGCGCATTTTGCCGTGCATGTGATTCCGACATATTCACAAAACGCCGTGGATTTGCCTGTGATGAACCTGATACAGCCGCAGAAAGTTCCGGAGTTTGTGATGGCTGATATTGAAAGGCTGCTAAGGAAGGTTTAGGTATGCCGGCGCTAAAAGAGTTGAACAGCTTTCTAGGAATCGCTAGTTTATCTACGTACGCAGGCAGCGGACCTGAAGCAGATCCGGAAGAGCTTGATTTTAAAGAGTTGGAATACGAAGAAGGAAAATGGCGTTACTTGGATAGCTACACAGGATTTTTTCAGTCATGGGGACGGGAAACTGTGTGGTATGATAAAAAGCCATTCTGGACTCAAGTATATGGCGGCGGAATGACAGAAAAATTTCAAATGGACAAAGATTTTGCGCACAAAACATTTGAATTTCTCAAAAAAGCATTATCTGCCGGCGAAAAACAAAAGAGCTTTCAGCCTCGCGGCCCAAATAAATTCGTTGATGGTGATTGGGAATATATTTGCGAATGGAAGGGCGATATTTCAAAATTTGAAGGGCATGAAAAAATTAAACTTAAAGGAGAATTAGCATTTACGCATGATTTCTTGGGCGGCTTAGTTCTTGATGGGTGAAATCCAATATTTGATTAATTTATTCGATTGTGTCCGTATTTAAAGTTTCATTAAGATTCATATTTTATGAATTCTTTACGTATGACCAAAATCGTCTGCACAATCGGACCAAAGACAGAATCTTATGAAATGCTTGAGAAGCTCGCGAAAGCAGGAATGAATGTTGCGCGCCTTAATTTCTCTCACGGCAGTTATGAAGAGCAGGGCGCAAAAATAAAGCGGATAAAAGAGCTTAATAAAAAAATAATCCATCCAATCGCGATTCTTCTTGACACGCAGGGGCCGGAGATAAGGACCGGCGTTCTGAAGGCAGACCTAAAGCTTCAGATGGGGGATAAATTCACATTTACTGTTGCAGATAAATTTGACGGAAAATGCGGCACTACAATCACATACAAGCAGATTGTCAAAGATGTGGAAAAAGGCCATATAATACTTGTTGATGACGGCATGCTGGAATTTGAGGTTGAAAAAATATCGGGAAACGATGTCATCTGCAAGGTGCTGAATTCAGGAATTCTTTCATCAAGAAAGGGTGTTAATATTCCGGGAATCAGTATAAACCTTCCGGCGCTTTCCGATAAAGATGTTAATGATATAAACTTCGGAATAAAAAATGAAGTCGATTATATTGCCGTATCTTTTGTGCGAAGGCCTGAAGAGATAACCGCCTTGCGCAAGCTTATAAAAGATGAGGGGGCAAGCACACTGATACTCGCGAAAATCGAGCACATGGATGCTGTGAATAATTTCGACAAGATTCTTGAAGTTTCCGATGGCATACTGGTTGCGCGCGGAGATCTTGGCGTGCAGGTGCCGTTTGAGGAAATTCCGATAATTCAGAGCAGGCTTATAGCAAAATGCAACAAGGCCGGAAAACCGGTGATTACAGCGACGCACATGCTTAACTCGATGACTGATTATCCCAGGCCGACTAGAGCTGAAGTTTCCGATGTTGCAAACAGCGTGCTGAATGGAACCGATGCAGTGATGCTTTCTGCAGAATCCGCAAAAGGAAAATACCCTGTTGAATCTGTTGCTGTAATGGATAAGATTTGCCGGGCGACAGAGAAAACACTTGAGAGCAATATTGAAAAAATGATTTCGGGAAAGACTGTTCCGGAAATTATCGCGCGAGCAGTTGCCCAGAGCGCGGAAGTTGTCGGGGCAAAGGCAATAATTACGTTTACGATAACCGGAAACACCGCGCAGACAATATCCAAATTCAGGACAAAAGTGCCAATATTTGCAATGACTGTTTCGGATAAAATCATTCGCGCGACATCCCTTTCATGGGGAGTCTATTCTTTTCGGATGCGCGAGTATTCGTCAACAGACACAATGATAAAGGACGGCCTGTCTATTTTAAAGGAGAAAGGCGCGCTTGCAAAAGGTGATTTGATTGTGATAACGAGCGGCGTGCCGCTTGGAAAAGCAGGAATGACGAATTTGGCGGAGATTAGGAGAGTGGAATAATGTTGTAATGTCTGTCAATAGTTAGATATGTTGGTATCTGCGAGGGCATCTATTTAAGAGTCTTGTAAAAGCCATTTCCATAGTGGTATGAATTTAATCTTTCCTTTCATATTAAACCATTCAGAATCTTCTTCAGCATCATAGTCTTCAGTAAGGATTAAGAGTTTATGGCATTTTAGTTCTTCTCCGGCTTTAAGCAATGCACGTATTTCCCGCTTTTTGGTTTCAGGATTGCTGATATCGTAGCATACTTGAATAAGTTGGGTTACTGCCAATTCTTTTTTAACTACAAAATCGACTTCTTCCTGCTGTGCGTTTTTCCAGTAATATGCACGTATTTCATGATTCAGTTCCGCTTTTTTTAATTTGCATGCCACAATATTTTCATAAAGTTTTCCGATATTCGGACTGAATTTGAATGCTTTAGCGTGTATGATACCGTTATCAGTGCAGTAAATTTTCTTATTTGAAGATATTTGTTCCTTTACCTTAAATGAAAAACGAGGTATTGCAAAAACCAAAAACGCTTCTTCTAAATAGCCTAAGTATTTTTCGACAGTGTATGGGCTTTTGCATTTCGTTATTTTGCTTAAGGAATTATAGGACTGTTCGTTTGCAATATTTGAAATTAAATACAGCGCAAGGTTTTCAATTCCTTCTGCAAAACGTATTTTATGCCGTTTTATAATGTCTTTGTAAAGTACGGAATCAAATAATGTCGAAAGATATTCTTTGAAATCCAGATGCTTCATCAAAGGCTCTGGATAGCCCCCATAGGTTATGTATTTTAGCAGCATTTCTTTTGTTTCGGAAGTTGTCAGCTCTTTTTTTTCAAAATGTAAAAATTCCTTGAATGAAAAAGGGAATATGTGAATGAGGCTGTGCCTTCCGGTAAGGTGCGTTGCCAGTTCCGCACTCAAAAGTTTCGCGTTGCTTCCGGTGATTATTAAATTATATCCTTGCCTCGCAAGCCGGTTTGCAAATAGTTCCCATTTCGGCAAATTCTGGATTTCGTCAAACAGTATGTATTTCGGGTTGTAGTATATTGAATTTAAAGCTGAAACAATTTCGTCATAGTTTTGTGTTTCTGAAAGCTTTTCATCATCAAAATTTACGTATCCAAAATTGCCTTGTTTATTCAGAAAATGAAGCGCGAAAAAAGACTTTCCAGCCCTTCTTGGGCCAATAATCACTTTTATCAGAGGGCTATTTAGTTTATTCGAATCATAGTCTCTCTCAGCATATGGCTCTTTTAGCTTATTTTCAAGCTCTCTTTTTTGGAGCAGTAAAATGTCTCGAATCATAAAAAACACCTGATTTATACGGATTCATGAATTTGTCAAATATATGCAATTTTGACATATTTGCTCGATTTTGAGCATTTTCATGTATTTTAAACATTATAATACGAGAAAGTTTATATATTTTTGTATTATGATGTTTTTCGTGTGTTTTGGTGTTCTAATGATTTTATTGTGTGTTTTAGTCAAAGCTTAGGGCTCGAGACGTAATAACTTGATAAATTTACATATGTTTTTGTGTGCGTTGTGGCTCAAACAATATCATTTTACTTTGTCTTGCGCCCTTACGATATAATGGTAAACTTTTGGACGAAAGCTTACGATACAACCGTAAGCTATTTGGGGAATATTTGAAAACAAGGAAAAAACCGCGCGCGGAAAAATAATGTATTTGCTACTCTGGAAGTGGCTATTGGCGCGCGAGTTTGGGAAAAAAGGCGTGTGATGGCGAATTCGGCGAATGGAGTAGAAAAAGGCGCGCGAAAATTATTGTCCCATTTTTGAACCATATGGATCATTAGTGAGACAATGGTTGCGTTGAGGTAATGAGTATTCAAAAATCTCTTGGAACTGCGAAAAAAGAGGATTGTTTGCGATATCTTCGGGGTGTAGGATTTCTGTAATTCGTTCTTATCGTATGGACTAATTGTGGTCTTGTGTGTGAATCAATATTTTCCCGCGATTCTTTAGTCCATCTATATCCACAATATTTACATTCGTTTGTATTTTTATAAATTTTAATTCTCTCGATTCTATGTCTTCCTTCAGTATAGGTGCTATTTTTGTAAGTGCCATCTGAATAGAAGTATCGAGTTTCGATTCGATAGTTCCAAGGTATTCTTTCCATTCGTTCAAAATCTCTACCGATATGTTTTTTAACAAAAACTCTTTTACATACGGAGCATCTTGTAAAAACGAATATGAATATCATGATAATATCAATTATCAAGAGTGTAGAAAAGATGTCCGGATATTCTGGGATTAATACATATGACGTAATTCCAATTAAAATTGATAAAACTAATGGATCTTGATAGAATGGTAATGGTTCGATTTCACTACCAAATTTTAAACCCTTTTTAATAACACTTGATACGTAATTTAGTTCTTTTGGATAAATCCAAATGCATTTTATATTGTTTAAGCCATAAACCGATTTCTTTTCCTCATATCTTTTTCTTTATTCCATTCTTTCATTATCATTGCTTTTATCCCATCCACCAGCATATTCGATATACGTATTATACTTTGGAAGAAAAAAATCAGCTCGTCTAAATCTCTTTGAATCTTCGTTCAAAAAAGTTATTTCTTTTTCTTGTTCATAGGTTATTCCTAAATTATCTAAAGCAGCACGAACTGCGCGTTCTCCATCAGATTCAATGTTCATATAGGTCCTCTTGAATATGTTTTAATTTTCTAAGGTGTTAATCAATTAGTATCCCTCGGCGTTAAGCTTGTTTCGCGCGTCATTTCCCCTTCATCTGCGAATCAATAAGCTCCTTTTGCTGCGCGCTCCAGACGTTGTCCGGAGTTTTTTTGATGTAGTCGACCCACAAATCTATGAATTTCAGGCGCTCCTTGAAGTTCTGCTCTTTCTTTTTGCGAAGCTCTTGCGCGCTGATTTTGAGTTTAGTCGGCATATAGCGCCTCCAAATGTTTTTTTGCAGTCTTTTCGGCTTTAAGCGACTTTATGAGTGATTTCAATTCTTCATTATTTAATTTATCTTTGAAAAGTGAAAACAAAAAATAGGCGTCTTCAATGTCTTTTTCTCCGCTTAAATAAAATTTATATGCAATCTGCATCTCAAGAGGCGACAAAAAAAGCGTTTTATCGCCTATTTCAACGCGTATTTTTTTGTTTAAAGAATATCGCTCTATTTCATCTTTTACAAATTTGACTTCCATGTTAGGGATGATTTTATTGTTCTCTGCAACGCGAATTGATGATCTATCGTTCAGTATTTCAAACGCATCCTTTTCGGTTGTTGAATTTATAATCCAATAGCCATTTTTAATAAGCGTTGCGTAAAGTTCTGAAAATCTTTCTTTGGATATGGGCTCGATAAGAACATCTATATCCTCTGTTGCGCGGCTTCTTCCGAAAAGTATTGCGACGTAGCCCGAAACAATAACATAATTTATTTGCAATGAATCAAGGATCTCGATAAAAGAAATTACGAAATTATCCAGTTCGTTTGTTTCTTTATCAAAAATTATATTATTTCCGACCATTTTTGGAAGCATAACTCTATTTGTCGTCTTTTCTTTAAAAACGCTTTCACGGCGTCAGCCTTTCGGTATCCCTCGGCGTCAAGCTCGCTTCGCGCACATTCTCAAGATTCAGAATTTTCATTGTCAGTCGCTCGATTCCTATTGCCAGGCCCCCGTGCGGAGGCATGCCGTATTTGAAAAAGCGCAAGTGGTCAAAGCTCGCAGGGTTGATTCCTTTCTCTTTTATATTCGCGACGCGCTCGTCATACCTGTGCTCACGTATCCCACCGCTTGTGATTTCAAGGCCGTTGTAAAGCAAATCAAACGACAGCGTGCCTTCTTTTCCCTTGCGCATTATATAGAACGGCTTTTTTGCAAACGGGAATTCTGTGACAAAAACAAAGGATGTGCCGTGCTCCTTTTGCGCCCACTCAGAGAGCTTTCG
Source organism: Nanoarchaeota archaeon (assembly GCA_018897155.1). Classification (NCBI taxonomy): domain Archaea; kingdom Nanobdellati; phylum Nanobdellota; species Nanobdellota archaeon. The sequence continues at coordinate 12,437 of JAHILE010000045.1, forward strand.
CTCGCCTTCCGGAGTAAGGTCAGTTTTTTCGGTTTCGACTTTCATCTTAGCGAGGATTTCATTTGCTTCTGCAAGCGTCACGCGCGGTATTTTCTTTGGCACATCAAGCGTTATTTTGTACATGTCAAGAATATGCTTGCATCTTTTGTTCAATTCCGTGAAAATGAACTGCATCATCTTCTCTTCCATCGCAAGCACATCTTCAAGTTCCTGCGCGACCATCTCCAAGTCAAACGAGGCATACTCGCACAAATGCCTTGGCGTGTGGTGCGGCTCTGCGCGATACACAAAACCGATGTCATAAACCCTATCTACGCCTGACGCAAGAACGCTTTCTTTTATCAACTGCGGGCTTTGCGCAAGGAATGCCTCCTTGTTGAAATAAAGAATCGGGAAATATTCTGTTCCGCCTTCTGTTGCCGCGCCTGTCAATCTTGATGAGAAAATCCGCATGAATGACTCTTTTTGCATAAATTCTTCCATCAAGTGAGTTATTTCGCTTTCAAGCCTGAAGACTGCCATGATTTCCGGTCTGCGCATGTCGATAAATCTCCAGTCCAACCTTCTGTCGAAATTCGATTCGATTTTCCCGACATCAATCGGAAGAGGGATTTCGGAATTCGCAATAACTTCAAGAGAATCCGGAACCATCTCAAATCCGTTTGGCGCGCGGTCATTTTTAACAGCGTTTCCAGAAACAGTAATCAATGTCTCTTTGTGTATCTCTTTGAACTGCGTAAAAAGAGGATTGTCAGCCTTTACAGTAATCTGCACAATGCCTTCGCGGTCGCGCAAAGTGATGAATATGAGTTTGCCCATGTTTCTGATGTCCTGCGCCCAGCCTGTTACGCGCGCGGATTTTCCTGCCTCAATCTGGTTTGAGTAATGCGTTCTTAACATAAAGTCACGAGTTAAATGGTGCGAGAAGGCTTATATTTATTGTTAATTGGCTTCCCTTTAGCTAAGCATATAAGCAACAAATACGAATTAATCTTATGGCGGACAGACGAATCATTTATGGCACGATGATACTTATTTTCGTAGTTGTTGCAGGTGTCGGGCTTTATCTATTCAGTAAGCAATTGAATAATCAGTTCGATCAAATATCCGTTTCTGCTTCTTCTTCATCTTCTTTAGTAAACGGCACGTTTATCGCATGCGGATGCGGGTGTTGCATTGGCGTTGAGCCGGAAGAAAAATGCCTGTATCATTCAAAAAAAGACAGTTTGCAGAAAATTATTGAAAAAGACAAGCAAGAGGCCAAGACTATGGAATGCCCTATGCTGGGATGTAATTATCCCATTAAATATACTTACTGTGATTGATTCTCAAATATTTATGGCTAGCACCCATACAAGGTACCAGAAAGTGAGATAGGGTATGAGGCCGTTTGCATTAAGCCATGTTCCGTCCTTTAAGAAGAGTTTTTCCGCACCTTTTCTAATGCCCACTAATGCGGCAATGCCTGCGGGCAATGCGTAGGTTGCAACGCCCAATATCGATGAAACGCCGCCCATCGCCACTCCTGCGCCTGAGAAAAGTATCATTGATTTCAGTTCTTCAGTGATTTCGAATTTTTGCATAACCTATATTAGAAACAGGGCTTTTTAAATGTTGATTTTGTTTCAGATATTCTTACTTTGTTATCACGAGAATATATGCCTTCGTGATTATAATAAAATATGGTCGATAGTACTAATCCTACAAAAACAGATTCTATTTTTGCCGAAAAAAAGGATTATATGCCGTTTGATGTTCTGAATTTTTGCCAATACTGCAATATGAGCAAATCAAAAGAAAACAATATGATTGATGCCTCAGGCATGCGCAGCGCAGCCCTTGATAGCGCAAAGAGTTACACGAATCCCGCAGCTAAGGATAAAATGATACTGGACCTTGCCGGCGCGAAATCCAGTGTTTGCGAGCTTGAGGCAAAAGACCCGGAGACCTACAAAAAAGTTCTTGGAGTTTTCGAAAAAACAATCGATGCTGTTAATTATTTCACGGATTTTTGCACAAAAGAGTGCGCAAACCGTTCAACATAAGATTGTCTTGCAATCCATGGATTACATATATATTTCTTTTCCTCTAATTTAGTGTTATGCTCATCGGCGAAGTTTTCGGAAGCACAGGAACAAAGACTTTTAATTTCCGCGCGGAAAAGGAAGTGCGCAAACTTGATTTTGTAGTTGTTGAAGGCGAGAACAAGACCTGGGTCCTATCGCAGGTTGAAAATATTGAAAGCAGGCCTGACGGCAAGAACATAGCATTTGCAAAAGCCATCGGATACAGGGAAGACGGAATCCTGAAAGTGCCTATGACGCCGATAAAGTCGAATGCAAGAGTCTATTCTGCAGACGCGGGCATAATTCAGGACACGCTTAAGCTTGACAAAAACGGGCTTTATCTCGGTTGCCTTGATGCGAACAAGGAAGTGCCGGTTTATATCGATCCGACAGATCTCATCTCGCGGCATGTCGCAGTCCTTGCGGCAACAGGTTCCGGGAAATCATATACGGTTGCAGTTATTCTTGAAGAGCTTCTTGAAAAGAACATACCTATTGTTATAATAGATCCCCACGGAGAGCACACCTCTTTAGGGGTTGCAAACGATAATGCAGAAGAAATCGAGAAGGCGCAGAAATTCAACATTCTCTCAAAAAACTATCTTGTTGTCGAATACAGCCCGGACACAAATGTCAATTCAGGTGCGCAGCAAATATCCTTTTCCGACAAGAATCTTGAAGCATCTGAAATACTTCATCTTCTTCCGACAAAGCCGTCGTCCTCGCAGATAGGTGTGCTTTACAGCGCGATAAAGGAACTGAAAGAAATGGGCAAGCCGTACGAGCTAAAGGATATAATCAAGGCAGTTGAAGACAACCAGAGCGCATCAAAATGGGCTGTTATAAACATGCTTGAAGTTGTCCGGGGCACAGGGCTTTTCTCGTCAAAGCCGACAAATATCCGCGAGCTGGTCAAAGCAGGGCAGGCATCGATAATAAATCTGCGTGGCATAACACAGGAGATACAGACAGTTGTCGCATATAAAATTATCGAGAAGCTTTTTGAGGAACGTAAAGTTGGCCGAGTTCCGCCGATGTTTTTGGTGGTTGAAGAGGCGCATAATTTCTGCCCTGAAAAAGAAGTTCGGGCATCCTCAAAAATCATACGCACTGTTGCATCTGAAGGGAGAAAATTCGGCTTCGGCTTGTGCGTTATTTCGCAGAGGCCTGCTCGGGTTGACAAGAACGTGCTTTCACAGTGCAATACCCAGATTGTCCTTCGCATGACAAATCCGAATGACTTGAAAGCGGTTTCTTATGCAGAGGGGCTTACAAGTGGAATTGAGAAAGAGATAAAAAATCTAAATCCCGGAACAGCTTTGATTTTGGGCCGCGAATTTCCTATATTTGTGAATATCCGAATCCGAAGAACAAAGCACGGAGGCGTCACAGTCAATATCAGCGAGCCTGTAAAAGAGGTTACTGAACTTTTAGCATTCCGGAATTACGAGAAAAAATACATCGAGAAAAAATTCGGGTCCGTTCATACGATATATTATCCGTGCTGGCGCATATACGGCGAGAAGACCTACCTTATAGAAGCGGTGCGTGGCAAAGTGATTTTCGAGGATTCTGATGCGACAAAAGAGTGTGACATAGAGCTTAACGATGATCATGCGCTGATTCTGAGCGAAATGAAATTCAACAGGACTTTGCAGGAGCTTCTTGAGCGGACAAAATTGACTGAAGACGATCTTGTCAAGGCGCTGAAAGAATTGCGCGATAAAGGCTATGTAAATGAAAAAGAGGAGAATGAGAAATTCGTTTATGAAAAAACAGAAAAAAGCGTTTTTCGCGACTTTGCAATAGAGCCTGCAACAATTGAAAAAGACAATAATTCAGAGACGCTGAAATTCGAGTTCACAAAAGAGGATGCTCTGAAGCGCGCGAAGCTTTTGTTTGGCGCGGTTGATAACATCGAGCCGGTCTATTATACATATTATCTTGACGAAAACCAGAAGTTCTTGATTGACGGCGTGACCGGGATAAAGAAAGAAACCGGGAATTAGAAAAACATATGGACACGGCGCGATTTTCATCAGTTCTGGGTAGTTTTGCGCCTCGACGAAGTCGAGGTCGCTGGTTTTTCTCTTTATACCCAGATTTGTTTTTCTCTTCTTCAAAAGAGAAAGAAACTGGATTTGAACGCGCGGCCTCTGCGTTGCGAACGCAGCGATCTACCAGCTGATCTACGTGCCCACGCATAGAATTCTTTCAGAAATTATTTAAAAGGAACGTGTTGCGATTACATTATTCCGAGTTTTTCAAACACGAACCAGATTGTCAGAAGAAGCAATGCAACTGCAGCCCAGCCGATGTTGGACGAAAACGCGCTGCCGAAAATCCAGATTTTGAGGATTTGATATCCTATGTAAATCGAAATAATATCCCGAAGGATGCCGCGGAGCGCCATATAACTTATTGTGCGCACACTCTTAATAATTTGATATTTCTTATTTTAGTATTTTGTAGTATTCCGGACCTTTTCCGCAACGAATAAAACCTCGATTTTTTATAAAATCTTCCATGAGGCCAGTTGGAAAAACAATCATTGCTTTTGAAGGATAGTTTTTGCAGTCTTTGACTACGTCCATATATATTTCGGATCCAACACCTCTTTTCATATGATCTTCAAGTTCTTTATTGGATGCGCTTCTATGTTCTTTATCGGGAAATGTTCCATGAGGATCAAACCATATCAGATCTGCAATTTCGTCAAAATCAGTTAAGTTTTTTAATCCTAATTTTTTGCGCGTTTCTTCGTACTTGCAATCTTTTAGATGCTTGAAGGTCACAGTAACAGATCCATGCGGTCGAGATGGATTTTCATAAATAATTTCATATTGATCTGTACGCTTTCCCAATGTTTTTCGGATATCAACTTTTAGAGTACTTTCAAGTGATATATCTTTAAATTAGGTTCTAACTTTATAAACTTTGTATGACATGTTCAAATAAGCGAATTATGTGATTTCTATGATTTGGTCCGGCAAAAAAACCGCAGAATGTATTGAAGGAGACAAGAAAATAGGGCCAAACGGCTGCGATTTGAAGATTTGCGAAATAGCTAAAGTTCCGGAAGATGCAACCATATACTTGCATGACAAAAAGCGCGGCTATCTTGTCAACGGCGAATTCAAGGAGCAGGCGGATGTAAAGAAACCGATTGCGCCGAATGCGGACGGCTTTTATGAGCTGTCTTACGGGGCATATGAGGTCCGAATTGCAAACAAGGTGAATGTGCCGAAGAACGCAGTTGGATTTGCATTTCCGCGCTCAACTTTCAATCGCCTTGGCATAATAAAATCAGAAAGCGCGGTATGGGATTCAGGGTATTCCGGAATGGGCACATGCACAATAGTAGTCCCCTTGAAAAAAGCGCTTATTCATAAGGACGAATATTGGGTCCAGTTTGTTCTTTTTGACGCAGAGGAAAGCGATAAGCAGTACAACGGTTTCTATCAGGGCGAGCTAAAGAAGCAATAACTCAGAAAGCGCTCCAATAGTTATTTAAAGTTCGTCAACTGTTGAATATGTGGTGCAAAAAATATAACCCTCTTAGTGATATGAATACCATACTATGACTGCCTTAAAATAACCTGTTTGTGTGAAGCCTATGATAAAGGAAGAAATTTCTCTTGATTCACTTGCAAAGAACATAGCGGGCGAAATCGTGCTTTCTGAAAATCCGGGCAATGCCATACAAAAATGGCGCAATATTTTCAAAGTCCCCCAGAGGCAGCTGGCCGATAAAATGGATGTAATGCCTTCGGTTATTTCGGATTATGAGAGCGGAAGGAGAAAGTCTCCTGGCATTCAGTTCATAAAGCGGATAGTTAATTCTCTTCTTGAAGTAGATCGCACAAATGGAAATACAGTTTCAAATGAGTTTCGGTCGATCTATTCAAATGAGGTTCTAAGCGATGCGATTATTGATATGAAAGATTATTCAAATCCTATTTCGCTCGACGGCTTTGCAAAATCGATTGATGGATTGGTTATTAATGGTTTTGAGGGGCCGAGCAATGTCATACACGGCCATACGATAATAGATTCTCTTAAGGTTGTTATGGAACTTTCTCATACGGATTTGGCGCGCCTTTATGGACTAACAACTGAAAAAGCTATGATAATAACCAATGTAAGCTCCGGAAAAACAGCGCTTGTGGCAATAAAAGTGACAAACCTTAAGCCGAGCGCAGTCATTTTTCACGGCATAAAAGAAGTTGACCCTCTTGCAATTCGCATAGCAAAAACAGAGAAAATACCGATTATTTTGTCAAAAATGAGAACTGTGGATGAACTTATCGTCGCTCTCAAGGTACATGCATCAAAGGAAAAGAAATGAACTTACTACACTCGTATGCATTTGGCAGCGCAAAAACTATTTATACATTATCAAACAAATAGATGTATGAAATTTTCAGGTATTCTATTGTCTTTGTTCATAACGGCAACGCTTTTTTCCATTCCGGTGCTTTCGGAGGAGATTGCATCGACGCTTAATGTATCTATACTTTCTGAGAAAGATGCAATATTTCCCGGCGAATGCAACAAATACATTGCAACAGTGGATAATCATGGCGGTATGCAGAGAGTTGATTTTATAATCGAGGGAACAAGATTAGCTTGGATAACGCTTGGAGACGCATATTATGATTTCAATAACAGCGGCTCTAAAAACGTTATGTTTTACTTATGTCCTCCGATAGGGACTCCTTCTGCAACACACAATTTCGTATTTAATGCGCGAGACCGCATAAACAATCGCACGACATCGCAGCCGTTTGCGATGTATATAATGGATCGCCCATATCTTGAATTGCGCGATGTGACCACATCAAAAGACAATTACAAGATTGGTGAGGATGTTGATTTCTCAGTTAATGTGCGTAATTTGGGACTTTCAGATGCAAAGAGAATCAAAATCCTTGCAGAAATATCCGGACAAGGTGCTCCGGAAAAACAGCGCCTTGAAATACCGCTTATAGAAGCAGAACGAGGCGCCAGCGCAACAGGAAAATTTGAATTCGACAGGTTTGAGGCGCGCGGAAATTATGTGATAACCGGCTCAATAGTTGATGATATCGGCGATGTGCTTTACACAAAAACAAAGAATGTGCGAATCGAGGAAAAAAGCGAAGTGAAAAAAGACACTGCTGTAAAGAGCAATGCGCTTTCAAAGGAAGTGGTGATGAGTGCAATAAATACGGGAAACAAAAAAGAAACCGTGGTTTTTGAAAGCAGGGGATTGAGCTATCTTGCACTTTATTCTTTTAACCGGCAGCCGGATTCAATAGAATACAGCGGGGCGCATAAAATATTCCGATGGACGTGCGATCTTGCGCCAGCAACATCATGTTCTGTATCATATGTTGTGGAATACTGGTTGTTCCTTGTGATTATAATTGCCGCTTTAGGAATCACCTACGTTGTCTATAGCATTGTTGAACAGCCAGAAATAAAGAAAAAATTGGTACGGGTGCACGAACGCGAGCATACGGTTCACATAATAATCAAGAACAGGAGCAGAAAAGCGCTTCGTGAAGTGCATGTTGTTGACGTTATTCCGGACATTGTTTCTGTTGTGCCGAATTCATTTTCTCCATCAATAAAGCCGATTGCAAAAGGAAAGAGGGGCGGGACCGAAATTGTCTGGACATTCGCAAAGCTTGAGCCCAAAGAAGAGCGCGTGCTGACGTATAAGATACGGCCTCTTGTGATGCTGATGGGCAATGTCAGGCTTCCAAAGGCGCGCATCTACGCCGTAGACGCGCTTGGAAAGAAGTATCGCGCAGAAAGCGCGGTGATGGTGGATTAAATACACTTATTCTTGATGTGAACGACAAATAATAAATAAAATATTCTATCGGCAACTTGTATGCGTCAAATATAAATGCTTAAAGACCGTTTCATACACAGTATAATAGAAAGCTTATATACTAGTGTAACATAATATTAACAATAAGTTACATAATGTAATGGGTGTTGTGATGGGTGTTGTTCGAATTGATGACAAGCTGATAAAAGAAGTCCAAGCGTGGCTGGATGAGAACGGAAATAAGTATAAACATCCAACTCTTTCTGCATTTGTAAATAATGCCGTCTATGAGAAATTAAAAGAGGTTAAATCAAAAAAATAGGTGTTCCGATGAAAAAGAAATTAAGAATAATGTCTTTATTTGCCGGTTGCGGCGGCATGGATTTGGGATTCCTTATGGCTGAACACCCCGAACTGGCTTATGAGCTTGTTTGGGCTAATGATTTTGATAAAACCGCCTGCGAAACATACAAAAAGAATTTTAAGCACGACATAATATGCGGCGACATTTGGGATGTTGACTTAGAGAAGACACCAAGTGTGGATGTAATTGTTGGCGGTTTTCCATGCCAAGATTTTTCAATTCTTAGAGGGGAAAAAAGGCAGGGCTTCGACTCTAAAAGAGGGCTGTTATACACCAGATTTGTAGAAGCAGTTGCCAAAAAACTGCCGTTATTTTTTGTGGCTGAAAATGTTAAGGGGCTGCTTACAGCTCACGATGGATGGGCTATAAAAAAGATAAAAGAAGATTTTGAAAAAGTTGATCATGTCGGCTACAAAGTCTGCCATAAACTGATAAACTTTGCAGATTACGGCGTGCCGCAAAATAGAGAAAGAGTAATAATCGTGGGAATAAGAAGCGACATAAAGGCAAGTTTTGTATTTCCCGAGCCGACGCATAAAGACAAGCATGTTCCTGCAAAAATTGCATTGTTAGGAGTGGAAACTGTGAAACTTAATAATGAAAAGATAAATATTCAGCCTTCGACAAGAAAAAAACTTGAGTTAATTCCAGCAGGCGGCAATTATCGCAGTTTGCCCGGTTATGAAAATAGAAATTGGATGAGTTTAATATATAAGCGGCTTCATCCAAATCAGCCATCCCCAACTATCGTGGCAAACGGAGGAGGAGGAACATGGGGATATCACTATTCAGAGCCAAGACCTTTAACAAACAGGGAGCGGGCAAGAATACAAACATTTCCCGACGATTTTGAATTTGCGGGCAATATTTCCGAAGTTAGAAAGCAGCTGGGCAATGCGGTTCCGCCGCAGGGAATAAAGCCTATTGCTGAACAGCTTCTTAGAGCTATAAATGGTGTTAAAACGGCTTAATCGCAAGTGATGCTTTATATTCTTTTCTACTCAATAGTGTTTATGCCGAATTTGGATTTGAATAACGCTTCAGAGTACATTGGTATAAAAAGGGCTCTTCTTGAGCGTATAATAAAAGACGGGCGCGAATTGGAGCGCGTTAAAGAAGGCAGAAAATATGTTTTAAAAAGTGAAGATATTGATGTTTGGAAGCAGAGAAAACAGCAGAGACTTGTTGGCTTGGATAAAAACGATTTTATCAAGGCGTTTAAGTTTGCGATAGAAATTAATTATGCAGGTCATACAAGAGCGGATTTTGGCACGGCGAGGCAAAGAAGTGTAACTCAAGCTGTTGAAAATTGGACCCAAGGCGCCCTTGCAGAAATAGCACTTGCAAAGTTTATCAAACAAAAATTCAATGTGGATATTGAGCTTGAGTACCGAATATTTGAAGATTCTATTGTCGGTCAGGACATAGTGTCGGTTAAACGGCGGGGCGTCGCAAATCCTCCAAGAAAACGCATAAGCGTCAAAAGCGGAAAAGAAAATGGAATGATGCTGATTGTTCCAGTCAATGAAGTCGAAAGAGACGAGAGGGTTTCGGATTCTTATGTTTTCGTAAGGGTGTTTTACCCAACTGATTTTATCTTGAGGCTCTTAAGAGACCTTCCAGACATTTCGGATAAAAAAGATAAAATTCCTGAATTTTCTGGCTCTAAAGCGGAAATTGTCGGATATTGTCCGAAAGGTGAACTTGAGAAGAGGGCAGTTCCAGAAGCAGGCATAGAGGAAGAGCGGTACGTTAAGCCAAGCGGAAAAATGCATAACAGCGACGTCGATTGGCAAAGATTTGCCAACGAACTATAACTTTTTAACCAGCCTTGAGATGCATGACTTTGCATCTTTCTTGATTTCATGTTCCCATATTTTCACTACTTTGAAGCCTTGTTCTTTAAGGATTTTTTCGTTTTCTCTATCTCTTTTTACAGTTCTTTCAATTTTTGGCAACCAGTAGTCTTTATGACTTTTTGGCTCATTATAGCATTTTGGACATTTGTGCCAAAAGCAACCGTGCAGAAAAACCGCAGTATTCGTTTCGTATATTAGACTGTCTGGACTCCCTCTTATTTTTGGATGCATCTTATGTTTTATTTTTTTGGCTTTCAAATAATTATGCATCTTTTTTTCTTGAGACGTCCATTTACTTCGTATTCTTGACATTGTTCTGCTTCTTTGCTCTTTTGTAAGTGTATCTGTCATATATACGCTATAGATATTCAAGACATTTTATTAATGTTTTGAAAACTATCGTTGTGACTATTATGCCCGAAAGATTCTAATTAACCCTACCGGTAACCGTATTCAAAAATTCACTAAAGATTAAAGAAAAAGAACTATAAAAGCAGCCGCACTCGCGCCTAATTACGCAAAAGTGCAGCTGCCTCATTAGCATTTGCTTCTGCTAGAAAGTTTATCCGAACAGCGCGCCGAGTCCAGCAGCTGCTTCTTCTTCCTTCTTTGCAGTGTCTTCTTTCTTTTCTTCCTTCTTTTCAGCCTTTGCTTCTCCGCCAGCCGCTGCAGGTGCTGCCGCAACTTGTGCGACTGCTGCCTTTGCGATAGCTTCGTCGATGTTCACGCCATCAAGAGCTGAAACAAGGGCTTTGACTTTTGCGTCATCAACCTTTGCTCCCGCTGATTCGAGAACTTTTTTCACGCCATTTTCATCGACTTTTTGCCCTGCGCTGTGCAGAAGCATTGCAGTGTAGATATATTCCATAATATCACCATTAAATCATTAGTTATCAATATTCATCAATTACGTAGGTTGTATTCAAAATTTTTGCTGAAACATTATTATTTTTTAGGAACTCTATAAATCCATCTTCACTATGTTTATCACCTTTATCATGGTATGCGCGAAGATATTTTTTCATTTCTACATCAGTCATGTTGGATTCGACCTCTATTCGAACAGGTCTTCCAGGTATCTCCATTTTTTGAGTGCTCTATAAGATATCTCAAATATATTTCTCATATATTTCACGAATTACTGAATCTTTGCAGTACTTTTCACCGAAATCGCCTGCAGATTTGCCTTTGCAAGCAGGTGCGGAATTATTTCCTTTTCAAGGATTGTTGCGTTTATGCCGAGGTTCAGTGCATTTCTATAAGCTTCAGATAGTTTCAGAAGCACAACGTCTTTTGTGAGGTAGTTTGCATTATATGCAAGATTGAAAGCATTCCTATATGCCTGCACAATCTGATTAACATAAGCGGCTTCATCAACTGCAAGCAAATCTTTTCCATAGACAATGCCGCCTTCATATATTCCAGGCACATTCAGGCATATTTCCATTGGCTTTATATTTAGTTTTCCAAGAATTCCTGCAGCGGCTTCGTTTATGACTTCACCCTGTTTTACTAGTGTTTTTGTTTCTTTGATCACTATATTAGGTCCCTGTATTGCTGCTTTTATCCCTGCTTTTTGAAATTCTGCGATTGCAGGTCCTGGAGGCAGGTTTGTCGGGCCTTCTTGAACTATGATGTCTATCGGCGCAATATCTCCTGCTTTTGCCGATGCTTCTGATTTGTTCTTTTCGATTTTCTTGTATAGCTTGAATGGATTGTCTGTGCTTACAATCAATGCAGGAATATGAACTTTGAGTTTTGTGAGTTCGCTGATTTTGTCTTTTTTCTTCTGCGATGCTTCAATTGCCCTGTAAATGACGCTTTTCTTTGTGACGATTATTTCGGCTGAACCGCGCAATCCCTTTTTTATGTTTTGAAGCATCGAAGAAGGAAGCTTGCTTATGTCGACAATCCCGACAGTTGCATTTGATTCAATAAGCTTTTCAAGATCTTTTACTTTTTCAGTTTTCCATTTTTGAACCATTTTTAATCATCTCTTTTTACATTGGATTAAAAAGCTTGAAAATCTCGAAGATTTTCAAGATAAACATTACCTCTTAAATTAATTTTACCGGCGCGCCCATCGTCGCTTTCAAATAAACCGCCTTTATGTTCTGCTTTCCATTCGGAAGGCGCTTTTCAACTCCTGCAAGAACTGCTTCAAGGTTTTTTCCAAGTGCGTCATCATTCATTTGTTCCATTCCTATCGGGCAGCTTATTACCGGTGCGTCTTTTACAACAACCCTTACTGTTTTTTTCAAGCGCTCTATCAAGGGCTTTGGATCAACTGTGCCTGGAAGCGGTTTTGGCATTTTTCCTTTAGGACCAAGCCGCTTACCGAGGGATTTTCCGATGCGCGCCATAAACTGCGGTTCGGATATGAAATAATCAATATTTCTTAAAAGTATCTTCTGCTCTTTTGCACTTCCCTCTATTTGCGCAAGTCTCTGTTCATTTATAAGTTCATCAGCTTTGTCCTTTGCAGTGACTACGAGGTTTGCTCCAATTACACCTACTTTTACATCTTTGCCTCTGCCTTCTGGAAGAATTACTTCTTCAACAAAACGGTTTTCCTGTTTTTTTGAGTCATAATGCTTAAGATTAATAATTACGTCGATTGTCTGGTTGAAGTTTCTCTTAGGCTCCTGCTTTCTTATTTCCGCGAGCTGTTTTGAAATGTCCATAAATACACACCCTCTATTTCTTTGTATCTTTCTTAGCAGCTGGTGCAGTACCTACCACAGCCGCTGCTCCAGCAGGCGCTTCCTTCGGCATCACCATTTCCATTATATCTTTTGGTATGCCAAGTTCCTCGAGTTTGTGCTTGATTCTGAATGCTTCCTGTCCCTTCATTTCTTCGACAGTCTTCTTTGCAAGTGTTTCGAACCTCTCGCGTCTTGCTTTTGATTCTTCTGCCATTGTCTTCTTTTCTTCTTCGATTTGCTTGAGCTCTTCTGTTGAAAGCTCTGTTTTTTCCTGTGTAATTTCAATATCATAAACGCCTTTTTCTATGTCTTTTACAAGTTCTTTTGCAGGTTTTCCTTCAACAAGAACTCCGAGCGATACGCAGCTTCCGACAACCATCTTTACGCCGTTTTTGAGGTTGCGTGAAAGCATCCCATCTTCCTTCATCTTTGCGATTTTGATTGCTTGTTCGATTCTCATATCTGCGATATTTTCAATACCTGATTTTGATGCGAGCTTATCAAGTTTTAATTCTTTTTTAATAAGTTCTGCAGTACTTGGGCTTCCCACTTTTATTGAGAATTCCTTTGTTGCAGGATCAACTATGACTTTAACAGGTACTTTTATTCCAGCAAATGCTTTTGTCTTTTCATTGATTTGATCCACTATTGCCTTTACATTGACTCCAAGCGGTGCGAGTCCCGGACCTAAAGGCGGTCCCGGCGTTGCCTTTCCGCCATCAACTATAACATCGAATGTTTTTGACATAAAATCATCTCATAAGTTAAGCTGTTGCGTTCATGGTTACATGGCAAATTTTTCGTACATAGGGATCGTATGTTGTTGGATTAACTAAACAAAAATCTTTTCCTTCCAAATCAGCTACAACCTTGTGTGTAAAGTCATTGTAAACCGCAGGTACTTCAATCATCATGTGTTCGCTCGTATTTCCTTTTAGCATATCTTCAAGGCGTGCAGCACTGATATTATCACCCAATTTCTTAAGGCAATATAGGATTTCTGGAATTGAGGTGGGATATCTTTCAAGTCTTATTTTATTGGAACCACTTTTCAATCTAATAAAGTCGACAGTCATTTAATCACTTTCAATAAATCTAATTTAATTGTAATCGGTATCGGAACCGCGCTTTCGATGAGCTCGATTCTTGCTTCGCGTTTGTCTTCATCGATTCGCACAATCTTTGCTTTTTCGTGCTTGAAAGGGCCACCGATTACTTCGACAATATCATTTACTTTCATTGTGATTTCTTTTGTTGCGACTTTCATGAATGTTTCAAGCTGCTCTATTGCAACCGGCTTGTTTATCAGGCCGCGAACATGAGGTACGCCTCGAAGGACATCTGTGATGCCTTCTTCAGAGCCTTCTATGAAAAGATAGCCTTTCAATTCTGCAGGCGCAAATATTGATTTTATGTCAACCGGCTTCATATGGGCTTTTGTGGTCAGTGTGTCCAGTACAGTTCTTTCACGTCCTACAGTTGTCCTTATTGTGAGTATTGTCATTTTTAATCATTCTCCAATTGCATTGGATTAAAAAGCTTGGTACAAGCCATGATTTTTAATCATTCTCCATTTGACTGGATTAAAATCATCTCGTTTGCTGTTACAAACTTGAAGCTTTTGAGCTTCGCTCAAAAAGCATAAAACTTGATTTTCCTGATAAACATACACTTATACTGCGCCGATAGCCACCATGATAATGTAAATCACATATCCAATTAATCCCATTAAAAGCGCACCTATTCCCGTAACCTTTGCAGCTGCCACGAATTCCTCACGGCTTGGTTTCTTCATAATTTGGAGCACGCGGATATATTTTTGCAAATAATCTCTGATTGGCATCATGATCACTTATAACATTTTTTTGAGAGAAATAGTTGTTAAACTAAATCCCTCCTGCCGAAGCAGTCATGAAAATCTTTACGCATATTGTTCAGATTTTCAAGCTTTTCAAAGTTGAAGCGAGCCTCAACTATTGAAAATTGTTGCGGGTCTTATTTTCTTTGCGCTAAAGATTTATAAATACATTGGAATACCTATTCTTCACATCTGCCGCTTGAAAGGCAGCCGTATGTGTTGCAACCAAATAGATAACATTCCTCTGTTGGTGATGCAGATTTTGGAATGAACTCTTCCAACCGTTTCTGTTTTGTATTTTTTTCTATTTCAAATATTCTGTCTGAGTAAATTTTATTTATGTCTGCCATAAAATCACTTAAATTAGTGGCACCAGAATTATTTAAATCTTGTTTTATTCCACTACATATCTTAATATGGCGCCAATTCCGCCCAACTGTATAAATTGCGCGCCTTCCTGCGTTTCTACAGATACTAGCTCGAATTTCGCGCCGGTGTTTTTCGCCAGCTCTTCGAGTTTTGCAAATACGTCAATTTCATCAGGCGTTATTTGCGCGCTGCATTTAGGGCAGAATGTTGGAGCATGCTCTGCTCGTTTAACAATCTCATCTTCATGGCTGCAGGCCGTGCATTTGATGGAATACGCTTTGAATTCAAAGCCTTCCGAAACAATCAATGTATCAACAGCGCCGATAGACATCGCTTTTTCAACTTCGAGAAACCCATAGGTTACAAGCCGCGTGTCTTTTTTCAGGTGCTCGAAGAATTTGTTCAGGATTTCCTTTTCTTTCATCACTGATGCTTCTTTTAGGATGTCGCTTGAGCGCTCGACAAGCTCGCGCAATCCGTCTTCTCCTGCATAACCCGTATCTTTTATTCCGAGTATTTTTTTCTTTACGGATTCAAAAAGAAAGTTGCCGTTAACGAATTCGTCTTTTATTTGTCCCGGACCTCCGACAATTATTCCGACAATGTCTTTTTCTACTTCAAAAGTCTTGTTCACAAGATCCCCGAAGTCTTTCATGAATTTGAAAAGAATCTCTTCTCTTATTCGCGAGAAACGGATGCTTGATTGTCCTCCTTTTCTCTGTTTTCCGGGCACGTGCGATGTTTTTTTGACAGCTACGCTTATTGCTTTTCCGCGAAGGAATGCGACAGTGGCTTCATGGGTGTCAATTGAAATCAAGCCGTAGTTTTCCCGCTCGCGTATCATGTCCTGAAGCGGCTCAAGCACAAATGTCTGATCGCATCTGTAAATGCGCGTGGTTACCGGTTCAGGCGGAATGATTTCCCAGATGCGCATGTCTGTTTGGCCTTCGTTCTCAGAAATATTGCCGCAAAGTATGGCCAGGCCATTTTCCGGCGTGACTTTATAGTTCTTCAGCTTCTGGCCCGCTCTTTCAAGAGCGGTTGTTACATTTTTTCGTGTTGTTCGAGATTTTATGTTTTCTGCAGTCGCCGCCTCGTTGAATACGAGGTTTCTTATCTCGTTTATATTGTAACCTTTCGGAATGTATATGCTCACAAGATCAGTGTGCCTGCCGCGCATTTTTGACAGCTCTGTGACAAGGCGCTTCAATTGTTTTGAGGTATAATTTGGATTGATAGAATCACCGGATACGATATGACTACATTAATCTATGGATAATAAATAATCTAATATATTGAATGGAGAAGAAATTTTAATAAATCGATGCTATAATATCACTGAATTGCTTTTTTCTAAATAATTGTTAAATTCAGCTCAAAATGTACGCCACGCTCGTTAGTTTTAATTATATAATATACATTTTCTTTTATCGGCGTCAGGTCCCCAAGTTCAATAGGGGGTTTTGGGACGGGAATTTCAACGCTAAGGAAATTTCCATTCCCATATCTTGTTTGAAAGTAGCTTCCGCAATTTATCGACACAAAATCGCTTTCATACGAGTTCAAATATTTTTTCGAACAGTTATCCATGCGCTTATCTTATTTATTAATTTTAAAAATGTTTATTTCTGGTTAATTTAACAATTTTTGAACTATTTGAGTGATTATGACTTAATTCAAGACAAATAAACGCGGAATCACTTTGAATTAATTCTATTGCTTTCTGTCTTTTGCTTAGAAGAAGCAATATCCCATGTAGCCTTATTTTCGGGCACGGCAGTTTGCACAGTTTTTGATTTGTTGTTATTCCATGCATCCTTTGTCTTGCACTTCGGGTCAATGCATAGAATCCACGGCCGTTTGCCTTTGGAAATAATTTTCACTATCGGCGAATTGCATTCTTTGCAGATATCCTTTGTTGTCTTGAGCATGCCAACCTGCGGCAGCGGATATGATGTTCTGCATCCGTCTGCATATCCCGAACATCCGACAAAGCGTTTTTTTGTCATTTTGGAAACAATCACTCGAAGGTCTTTTCCGCAAGCAGGGCAAATGCCTACAATATTTTCAACTGCAGCGGTTTCATTTAATGCTATAAGAAGCGCGCCTCCGACCTCTTTTTCCTTAAGCCTGAATTTTGAAAGTTCGCTTGTCAGTTCTGCTTCTGCTTCTGAAAGCACGTCTTTTGGCAATCTTTTCTTTTTTTCAATATCTGCTATCTCATCTTCAAACCTGCGCGTGAGTTCAACAGAAACAATCTCGGGCAGGTATTTTTCAAGTACGCTGCTTGTCTTCAGGCCAAGGTCACTTACTTCGATTGGCGTGCCTTTTACATAGCCGCGCAGCACCAGGTTGTTGACGATTTCCGCGCGCGTCGCCTTTGTTCCAATATTCAGCCGTTCCATCTCGCGAATAATTGATGCCGGCGTGTACCTTCGCGGAGGCTCTGTTTCTTTTGCAAGAAGATTGAGCTTTTTCACATCGATTTTCTGCCCTTCTGTTAGAGGCGGAAGAATGACGTCCTTGTTTTTTGAATACGGCGCGTAAAGCAAATACCAATTCGGCTCAACATTTCTTTTTCCGGATGCGTTGAATATGTGCGGGCCGATATTTAGTTTTGCCGCTATGTTTTCGTTTAATGCGGCGTCGCCGAATGTTGCAATAAAGCGCTTTACAACAAGGTCGTAGACCTTCTTTTCATAGGGGTTCAGGGACTTTGGAGCCTCGCCGGTCGGGTGTATTGCAGGGTGCGCTTCGTCTGTTTTTTGGCCCTCATTCGGAACAAGCGTTTTCTTTGACAGAACGATTTTTGCGATTTGCGCATATTCTGCCTGTTTTGCGAGATTTTCAAGAATGCTCCTGAGATTAAGCACTGCCGGCAGCTTTTGCGACGATGTTCGCGGATAGCTGATAAGCGCTGCTTCATATAGTTTTTGCGCTATTTCCTGTGTCATTTTTGGGGATAGTTTAAATGTTCTGTAAGCTTCTGTCTGAAGGTCTGTCAGGTTGAATGGCTCCGGAGGCTTGTGCATTACTGTCTTTTTATTAACTTTAGAGACAATCGCGTCTTTTCCAGTGCATTCTTCAACTATTTTCTTTGCGTCAGCTTCTTTTTCGATTTTTGAGCCTTGCTCAAAAAGCTTCGAGCTTTGCGAGATGATTTTTTCGTTTTCATAAAGCGCAGAGAAGTCTTTTGCTTGGAGCTCAATCTGCCAGAAGGGAGTCGATTTGAATGCTTTTATTGCAAGCTCTTTGTCTGCAAGAATTTTCAAAGTAGGTCCCTGCACTCTGCCGGAACTCATTATTTTGTATTTGCCGGCGCTTTTCATTGCAAGTGTGAGTGCGCGCGATACATTTATGCCGAAATAATAATCAAGAATATGCCGTGTAACGCCGGCATTGGCAAGGTCGCGTTCGATGTGCGGGCTTGCATTGTCGTAGGATTTTTCAAGTTCTGCTTTTGTAAGCGTGGAGTATTTCATCCTCTTTGCATCATTGACTTTGCAGATGAATCGCAGGATGTTGTATGCGATGACTTCGCCTTCTATATCAAAGTCTGTTCCGACAACAAAGCTGTCAGCGTCTTTTGCAAGCGCTTTTAGCGTATCATAATAGTTCTTGACATAGGCGGCGTCTTTTGAAATCTTGAAAGTCGGCAGCCATTCGACGTCAAAAACCGGGTAGGTCCAGGTGCCGCTTTTCTGCTTTAAGCCAAATATGTGGCCGACTGCAGGCACAACTACGATTGTCTTTCCATTGCGCGTGATTTCGTAGTATTTGACTGATTTGATGGATTTTACTGCGCGCTTTCCATCGGCGATTGAGGCAGAAATTCTATCTGCAGCATTCGGTTTTTCGGCAATCAGAAGCTCGTATGACATTTTATTCTGGTTTGTGTAAGGCGAAGAAAGTTTATAAGCTTTGTAAGGAATCTGATTTTTGAGGGTATTTTTGAAACTTTGTTATGAATTAAAATGTTTATAAATACTGTTGGGTAATTGTATTATGTGAGTGATATGGCATATAAGAATAATTCAAAAGGTCTTGAAATGGCTGACGTTAAAATTCAAGAATCTGACGTAGATGAAGTGTATGCTGCTGCAATTAAACCTAAGATGCACAATTTTGAATCCGCCGTACATCGGATTGAAGAACAACATGGACAACCATATGCTATAGGTGCTCTCGTTAAAGCAAGGGAGAAATTATTGGATGACGTGCCCGGAATGGTGACATTTGATGGAAGAGGACACGCAATTATGAAAAACACATCCAGTAATGATGCATATTTAAAAGGTAATGAATGGATAGAACATGAATTGAGGAAAAAGAATGTTTTGAAATAATTTTAGCTTTATAATAATTTGCCTTTGACATTTCCTTAAGTATAATTAATCCTTCAGCCTTAACACAAAATTCTTATCGGCCTCTACAAGTTCAGTTATCGGAACAAGCCGCCAGCCGGCATTGTCGCGCTTGATACAATAGACGCATTCGCCTCCGAATTCTTCTGCGACTTTCTCAAGATGCCGGACTTCTGCTTTGTTAAGATAAATAATATCTGATGCAGTTGATTTGCACTCGATTATCAGGATTTTGCCATTTCTTGCACAGACTAAATCAGGCTTTTTGCTTCCGCCCGAACGGATTACTGTCCAGCCGTCGGATTCAAGATGCAGTTTCAACGCGCGCTCAAATGCATAGCCTTTTTTGTACATGTGAATCCTCTTGAAGAAATTCTGCCGCGTTTATAATGGATTTGCCTGCAGCGACCATTTTCCTTTAAGCTGTTTTATGTCATATCCTCTTTCCTTCAAGAAAGGCGCGATTTCAGTTGTTGTCGGAAACTCAGAATTGAATTCTCTTTTTAAATCGGAAATAAGGGGCTTTCCCAAAGAAGATTCATACTTTTGCGAGAGGCATAGCGCATACCATTCTTTCAAATTGGAAAATGTTATTATTCCTTGAATCCTGCTGCTAAAAGGCAGTTGCTTCATAACTGTGTTTACTGTTTTTGCTTCAGCGTCAAGGCAAACCAATATTATTTTGTCCGCGCTTATTGTGTCAGAAACGTCTTCCGCCAATTCCTCGCTCAAAGAAACATGCTTTACTTGAACAGCAGGCCCGAAATTAGACCACATATCTAAGCCTCTGTCGGCCGCGTTGGTGACGCCCGCTCGAAATAGCTTTGCAGGCATGCTTATTCTCTTTTTATTTTTCGAAAGCCCGAGCGTCAATTTAATGAAATCCTTAAAATCGCTTAAAATCTCTTCATTAGAATCTTTTATTGATATGCTGACTTCCGCATTTAATGCGCGCACAATCGCGCTGAACAGCGCGTAAACGGTTATTTCATACGCTTTGTCCACGCTTCTCTTTAAGCCGGGATTTTGCGCAAATAATGATAGGAACTCATCAAGCCCGAAAGTTTTCGGCGTTGCGGAATCAATATATCTATATGCGCCGAGCACCATCGATAGCCTTTCCTGAAGCCTGTGGTATATGTAGTTTTCGACAAGCCCTCCGTTTTTTTTGTTGAATTCCGCCAGTTCCCTGAGAAATTCCGGCGGCATTGCGTTAGGCTCGAAAAGATTGTCTTGGAATTTTTGAGATGATGTGGAAACTCTTCCGATAAGCCTTCTGCTGACCTCATCTCTCCATTTTTTGCTGATATTTTTATAGGATTCAAAATCAGAAGGATTTGCGCTATTTTCGCTCCTATAATGGTGCAGAATTTCCGCAATCTGTATGGGCTTGTATAAATGAACTCTGCTCTTTCTTATAATTTTATCCAGCGCAATTTTGCTTTTAATAAGACATCACCATTTGCAATGAAGTTTGTTTGCAGCCATTTTTAGTCGCGATTATGGCCGGAAGCGGCTCGGATCGCATTGCCGCAATCATTCTTTTTGCCACTTCTCGAATCATATTCACAGGAACGCTGTTTCCGGCAAGCTTCTTTATCTGCGCGTCCGGAACAGCCATTTTGAAGCTTTTTGGAAATCCTTGCAGCAAAAGCTGCTCTCTTGGGGTGAGGCGCCGTATTCCATCCACCAGCAAATAATTATGCGATGCTCCAGATCTCAGGGCGCACGAATATTCATGAACTCCTATATGGCCTTCTTTGTTTTCGTGCCAGATAGACGGCTTCGGGACTTTCTTTTCTCCGATTTTAGCCAATCTTTTTTTAACAATATCCTCGGAAGCAAAATACTTTTTATCCACCATATCGTGCGATTCTATAATTTCGATTAGGCGCGCTTCCCTTTTTAATGGCTCAGGAAACGTAAATGGATAGTTTTTCTTAAATCCGACAATAATAACCCGCTCTCTTTTTTGAGGCAGCCCATAATCCAGCGCATTTAATACTTTCCAATGAGTCTGATACCCCAATTGTTCGAGCTTAAACAGTATTGCTTTGAACGTTCTTCCTTTGTCATGGCTTGCGAGCCGTTTAACGTTTTCCAGCAAAAATGCTTCCGGCTCCTTTTCTTTCAATATTCTCTCAATTTCGAAAAATAATGTTCCTCGAGTATCCGCAAATCCTAACCCCTTGCCAATTATGCTAAATGGCTGGCATGGAAAGCCCGCAAGCAGCAGGTCATGATCCGGAATTTCGCTTGAAGGTATTTTGGTGATGTCTCCTTTTGGCATTTCCCCAAAGTTCGCTTCATACATTTTTTGAGCCGCAGAATCAAATTCAGAAGAAAATACGCACAAACCTCCCAATTCTTCAAAAGGAATCCTAATGCCGCCGATTCCCGCAAAAAGATCTATGAATTTAAACGCTCGCTCCATATTCATTCAATATGTGTTTTCGCGCTTATTAACCTTGCCATATCCATTAATTTAATGGCTTGATATGGCGGACACAGTCACTAAAAAAGAAAGAAGCAGAATCATGGCTAAAATAAAAAGCAAGAACACCCGAGTTGAAATGACCTTTAGAAAACAGCTGCGCACAAATGAAATACGTTATCGCTTAAACTATGCGCTGGAAGGGAAGCCGGATATTGTGATTCCTTCAAAGAAACTCGCAATATTTATTGACGGCTGTTTTTGGCACGGATGCGCAAAGCATTTCAGGATGCCAAAATCCAATAAAGCATATTGGCGCTCAAAGATAGAAAGAAATATGGCGCGGGACAAAGCCGTGAAAAAAACTCTGAAATCAAAAGGGTGGAAAGTGATGCGTATTTGGGAGCATGAAATTAAAAACAGTTCTGAAAGAGCCGCGAAAAGGGTAAAACGCGTTTTAAACCCGTTTAAAAGTATATAAAGGTTCTGTTTTATATAGTCAAACATCCCGCATTCGTCAGCGCTTCGAGCAAGTGCGATGAATCAGCGTGTTACTTGCGGGATACATATAATAATTAACTGATATGAATTTTATGTTTGAAATCAAAGGAAATAATGTGATGATGTCGGTTACAGTAAAGCCGCTCTCACATAGATTTAAAATACTGGTCGATGAAAACAGAATTATCATATGCTTGAAGAGCATACCTGAAGACAATAAGGCGAATATCGAACTTATAAAAGGGCTTGAGAGGCTTTTGAAAAAACATCTTTCGATTGTTTCGGGCGAAAAGTCAAAAAAAAAGAAATTGTTGATATACAACGCAACTGAAAGCGAAATCAGACGCGCGTTTGAACGATCTCGGTAGGAGATTAATATTTATCAAATTCACCATTTGTTTATATTCGGAATTGACTTCCGATTATTGATTGGAAAATCAAAAACATCCAAATACAGATAATGTTAATCTCTTTCTGAATTGGCGTGCGTAATTTGAATCGTATTCTTTTGCTAATGACTAAAAATAACATTTAATGTAATTTGAGTGATATCTATGGCAAAACTAGCACAAACATCAGTGAAATACCTGATAAAGGCAAAATTTGACGCAAGTGGAATAGTTGAAAAACCCGATGTTATCGGGGCTCTTTTTGGACAAACTGAAGGCCTTCTTGGTCCTGAGCTTGATTTGAGGGAGCTTCAGCGAACCGGTCGAATAGGCAGAATCGAAGTGAAAAGCGTTTCGCAAAGAGGAAAGGCTGTTGGAGAAATTACAATACCATCGAGCCTTGACAGCACAGAAACTGCACTTATCGCAGCATCTCTTGAAACAATAGATCGCGTAGGTCCGTGTGATGCTAAAATACATATAGAATCTGTTGAGGATCTTCGCACAATAAAGAGAAACTACATTGTCGAACGGGCAAAGGAACTTCTTGCAGGCCTTCTTAATCAGATGCCGGATACAGCGGTTATGAGTGAGGAGCTTATGCAGAACCTTAGAACCGCAGAAGTTGTGGAATTCAAGGGCTTGCCAGCAGGTCCGGATGTTTTAACAGGCGATGCAATAATAGTTTGCGAAGGAAGAGCTGATGTTGTAAACCTGCTTAAACACGGTGTGAAAAATGCTGTAGCAATAGGCGGAACTTCCGTTCCCCAGGCTTTTGCAGAAATCTTCCGTGAAAAAGAAGTTACTGTTTTCCTTGATGGAGACCGCGGAGGAGATATAATCCTTAAAG
Organism: Nanoarchaeota archaeon; assembly: GCA_018897155.1. Classification (NCBI taxonomy): domain Archaea; kingdom Nanobdellati; phylum Nanobdellota; species Nanobdellota archaeon. Next base: position 36,017 of record JAHILE010000045.1, read on the forward strand.
AGCTGCAGCAGCTTGGAGAAATTGATTTTGTTGCAAGAGCTCCTGAAGGAAAGGAAGTTGAGGAGCTGACAAAGAAAGAAATATTCAAAGCGCTTAGGGACAAGGTTCCAACAGGGCAGGCGACTGATATCAGGCCACTTTCGCAGCCGCAGCATCAACAGACTGTGAATCACGGGGCTGACTTTATTTCGCAGAATGAACGGGCTGAGCCTTTTGATGTTTTGGAAACATCTGAATCAAAGGAAAAATCCGCGCAGTTCAAGAGCTATTCTGTGAAGACCTCTACACCTATTTTATCGAACACGAGGCGCGTAACATCTGTTTCATCATCAAGCGCGCCAATGAAAAAGAAGGCCCTTGATAGCGAAACGTCAGCCAAATTCAAGGAGCATTTGAGCGAGCTTGTAGGGACGCGCGCTGCAGCAATCTTTGACAAGGACAGCAATTTTGTCGGAAGAGTGCCTGTGAAGGAAATAACAACGTCTCTTAAGCAGATTGAGAGCCCTTCTGCAGTGATTCTTGACGGATATATAGACAAGTTTCTTGTGAAAGCTGCTGAGGATGCCGGAGTGCAGTTCTTAATCGGCACATCGCTGAAAGACAAGCCGTTTTCGAGCAAACTGTCGATAATCAGCGAGAACGAATTATAAATTAGACTTATTTGCGGCGCCAAAAAATGGCGCCGCGATATCCTTTTTATGATGTTTTTATGGAAAATCAATCAGAGCTTTCTGAAAAATTAGAGAATATCTGTAATGTGTTTAATATAACTCAGGTTCTGGATTTGAAAATAAATAACAAATATATACAAAAATATTATTTAGTAAACAGAATTCCATATTCTTTATTTCACAGCAGTACGGACCTAATTCATATGGCAATAAGTCGTGATGGTTTATACAAAGAAGATGATTTATTTGAACCTGCAAGAATTGTGGGCAATTATATCAATAAATCAGCAGGGCGAAGTGTTTTGGAATTGGCTACGGGGCGCGGGGCAAATTCGGTTTATCTTTCCCGTAAATTTTCGGCTACAAAATTCTATGGGATAGACATATCTAAAGGGCAGTTGGAATACGCTTTTAAGAAAGCGAAAATCGTTCATAATTATTATCCTGATTTTGGCGATTATCACGACCTTAGCAGATTCAAAAATGAAACGTTTGATATCGTTTTTGTAGTCGAGGCGTTATGTTACAGCACCGATAAAAACAAGGTTTTGGCAGAAGCTTACCGCGTTTTAAAGAAAGATGGCGTTTTCATCATATTTGACGGATATTCAAACAAAAATCTAAATCAATTATTGCATGAGGAAAGAATCGCATTACAGCTTGCCGGAAAGGGAATGGCGATGGAAAAATTTGAGAGCTATCGGAGTTTTATCCGCAAAGCAAAAAAAGAGAAGTTTAAGATAGATTTTGAAGAAAACGTCTCGCAATTTGTTCTTCCAAATATGGAGCGTTTCGAAAAGAAAGCCGCTTCATTTTTTAAACGCCCAAAAACAGCCAAGATACTCTCACGGATTCTTCCGAAAGAATTTACTTACAATATAATTTCAGGGTATTTATCAACAACACTGATGAGACAGAATATATGTAATTATATGATAACTGTATTAAAGAAAGAAAAAAGATAATCTATTGATAGGTGTTTTGAAAATGGCTAATCAATCCCGCATTGTCGCGCTGACACAAAAACTCATCCGCACAAATTCCGAGAATCCCGGAGGAACAGAGAAAGCAGTCGCGCAAATTGTCGAAAAAGAGCTTATGGATTGCGGATTTGTTGTAAAGACTTACGAGTTTGCAAAGGACAGGACAAATGTTGTTGGCGTTCTGAAAGGAAAAAATTCCGCCAAGTCATTATTACTCACACCGCATATTGATACCGTGCCTGCAGGCGGTGGCTGGAAGCACAATCCTTTTGGCGCGGAAATCTTCGATGGCAAAATCTACGGCAGGGGCGCAGCAGACTGCAAGTGCAATATTGCGATTTGCCTTGAAGTGGCGCGCCTTTTGAAAGAAAACAACATAAAGCTAGATTACGACTTGATAATCGCTGCAACTGCAGATGAGGAAATGGGCAGCAAACTTGGGTTGATTCCGCTTCTTGAAAAACAAATCATAAAGCCAACGCAAACACTTGTTATGGATGTAGAGGGATTCAAAATCGCAATAATGCAAAAGGGCGTATTGCAAATGAAGGCGACGGTATATGGAAAGAAAGCGCATGGCGCGTATCCCTGGAAAGGCGAAAATGCAGTTGAAGCGGCGTCAAAGGCGATAGTCGAATTAAAGAACTACGAGTTTAACGTTAAGCCGCACCAGCTTGTCCATCCGCCGACAATCAATATCGGGATTATTAAGGGCGGCGAAGCAGTAAATATTGTGCCGGATGTTTGCGAATTTACAATAGATGCAAGATACCTGCCGGGTATGGATGCTGACGCACTCATTCTTGAAATAAAAAAAACCATTGAAAAAGCAACTAAAAATTACAAATTAGAAACACTGAATATTCAGCTGCCTTACGAAATGAACAGGAACAGCCCGCTTATAACAAAACTTGAATTTGCGATGAAAAATAACGGGGTTGAGCCCAAAATAGATGGTTCTGAGGGCGCTACTGTGATGACATTTTTTCAGAATTATAAAATACCTGCGGTATCGTTTGGCATTGGCCCTGATATGGCGCACCAGACAGACGAATATGTTGAAGTTGACGCGCTCGTATATGGCGCGAATGTTCTTTTAGATTTCTTGAAAGAATTCTGATGCCTGCAAAGGAGGGTATATTATGATAAAAGCCATAATATTCGACTGGGATGATGTTATTGTAGCTGGCTCGACAAAAGGCTATATTAACTGCTACCATGAAACACTGTCAAGGCTTGGCGTCTTTCTTGAAGCAGAAGAAGAAAAGCGAAGGATTTTTGAGAACTGGGGGAAGGCTCCAAAAGCCGAACTGAGCGGTTTGCTAAAAGAACATCCCGGAAAGCTTGACGAAGCATACAGATTATATGACGGCATTCTACTTAATTCAGATACGTTTGTCAACTGCGTAAAACCAATAAATGGAGTGAACATACTGCTAGAAAATCTGGCAAAAAAATATGCTCTCGCGATTGCTACCGGAATTCATCCTGTTTTGCTGAAGAAAATCATGGACAAATTCAACACTCCGAAAGTTTTTTCAAAAATAATTTCTGCATATGATATCGAAGAGAAAAATCAGAAGCCTTCGCCTTATTCTCTTAATGAGATAATGGCGTTTCTTAAAGTAAAATCCGAAGAGACGATTTATGTCGGCGACGCAAAGAACGATGTTTTGATGGCAAGAAACGCGCGTATAGAACCTATTGTTGTGCTTACAGGCCATTTGTCAAAGTCGGAAGCTGAAGTCTTGAAAGTAAAGCACATAATTCCGGACGTAACCGAAATTGAAGAAGTTCTTGAATCAATTGGCAGCAAGTGAACTTTTATTTCACTTCAACTTTCCTGACTTCAACGCTTCTTATCGGGAATATCTTTGCCGCCGCTTCATGTATTACTCGCGTCAGTTTTTCGTTGTTCATAGTCATGACCGCTTCATCAAGCGGCCTTCCCGCAAGCATTTCGCTCGAGGTTTTTATAGTGAGCGCGCGAAGGTGTTTTCTTACTGTAGTATTTGCTTTTTTTGCTGTGATTATTGTCATTTTCAGGCGCAGTTTCTTGTCCTTTAGCGTGATGTCCTGAATTGAGTCGACGCGTGAGCTCCATCTTCGAATAAGGCGTGCCAATGCATCTTTTAGAAGTTCCTGACCGGAGTATTCTGTTTTTGCCTTTTTGCCATCAATTCCTGTAATTTTTAGGCTTGCTGTTGTGTGCATTTGCTTGTAATTCTTTGTAAGCTCAGATAATGAGACTTTTACAGTCCTTCCAATAATATTAGAATCCTTCAAAGAAGGAATTTCTGCAATTACTTCTTCGCCAAAAACACTTGGAGACGACACCATATACCATGATTTTTTTGACCATGTGTCCTTTCCAGCCTTTGGCTTTGCTGCTGTATCTGCTTTTTTCGCTTCTCCGGGCTGTTGCATTATTTCAACCATGAAATCACATATTTAGTACATATTACCTTACAATAACCATACATTAATGCGGAAGATTTATTAAGGTTATGGAAAGCCATACGCTAAGGCTCCACATTAACTTCCGCTAAATCAACAACATCTGTTTCATTTTCCCATTTTTTTATAAGAAGCGGATCTATAAGCTGTATGAACTTTGCTTCAGTTCCAAGAGGTATTTTGGCTCCGGCAGCGTTTGTATGGCCTCCACCTTCCCCGCCAAGCTCTTTCGAGGCTTGTAGAATCGCCTTTCCAAGATTTGCTTCGTTGGAGTTTATTAGTATCCTTCCTGAAACTTTAACACCGTTGTCAGAATTCGCAAATCCGATGGCAACATTGGCTTTAAGTATTGAGCGCATTGCAATTGAAACTGACGTGCCTATCATGTTGTCGGAAATATTGTTTCCAGCAATCACATAAACTGCGTTATCTGTTTTGACAAAGAGATCTTTATTTGTTTTTATCCATTCAAGGTACACAGCGATTTTCTTTCTGTACGCACCCATTATAGTGTCTGCAGAATCAATATGCCCAAGGCATAATTTCATACCCTCTACAGGTTTTTCTATCCTTCCGCAGGCGTTAAGTATTGTTGTAAATTCACGTATTTCGTAGTTGTTATGAAGCTTGTAGACATTTCCTATTAATGTTCCGGGTTTGACTCCTGCATGCGTTGCCTCTATCAGAAGCGCGCTTGCAAGCTTTTTTTCATCATCCTTTGAAAGATCCGCAAGCCGCAGCCATGCGCCTGCTTTGTCTTTGATAGGGATGCCGTAGTTGTTAAGAAATTGCAATGCTCCGGATTGATCTCCCGATATGTTTGGAATAAAAGGATCTGTCGAGTATTCAATCGCTTTAATTAGCGGCCTCGTATATCTTCCGAAAAGCCGCAAGCCTTTATCGACTTTTAATTTTCCTGCAAGCTCAGCATCTTTTACAAACATCTCATTTACGCCTTTGTAATTTCCGTTGACTTTTTGCATGTCGCCGGCAGCGCCTATCACTGCGAGATCCACAAGCTTCCATGCCTTTGAAGTGAGCATCCGGCATACCAGATAGGCCACTCCAGCTCCTGAGATTTCATCTTTTCCGTCGATTCCTGTCAGATGGGGGTTTACGTGGATTAGTCCGTCCCACGAAAGATCAACTGGCTGATGATGGTCTGCGACAACGATTTTTTTCCCGGGAAAGAATTCTTTTATTGCGTCAAGCTGACCGCTTCCAAGATCTGTAAAAATCCACAAGTCTGCAGAATCCTTGTCTTTTGACAGATCCTGTGCAACATCGCGCTCAAGCTGCTTTACAAAGTCAATTTCAAAATTTTTTTTCAGCGCGTTTAGCGTTTCATGCATTATGGCTCCGGCGCATATTCCGTCGGCATCAAAATGAGTCACGACGCGTATGTGGCCTTTTTCTGATTTGATAACGTCTGCTGCGCGCGAAGCTAATGCGAGAAGAGAATTAAGGTTGTCTGTGTTCATAGATGACTTATTGCGCGCAAAGTATTAAAAATTAAATGCGCTATTTTGTTTATGGAATCTGATCGTTCTGATGCTGAAAAAATCAGGATATTCGATAAATGCAATGCCGGCTTTCTGGATTTTGTATATGGCGGCCCTTCCCAATGCTTGTTTGTATGGAAAGGCGACCTGTCAAAAGCAATCAGCCTGTATTCTTGCATTCAAAGTGTGATGAAAGAATTTGAAATCGGGAACATCCATTTTGGAAAATTGTCCCATTGCGATGCTGCATGGGGCAATTGCGCATATATTATGATGGACGATGTTTTGAGCCCGCAGCAAAAATATAAAATCATAAAGGGCATAGAATCAAAAGGATATGCAACCGCTGTTGAGCCGCTTTTCTGAATTTATGGTACCATATGCTTATATTCCCGACCGCATCATAGATTATTAATGTGGCGCGGCGTAATTATCGAGGAAAGTTTGAATGATAAATCGCTTCTGAACTTAGCGAAAATTGTTGAAACAAAAAAGTCGACATTGGAAGGCGAGAAAAAAGCAGGAACTATGACATTTCACAAAATCGAGCTGTTTGATGCAGATAAAGAAAAGTTTTTGAATCTGGCGCGCACATCAATAAAAGACAAATTCTATTTGCATATCTGTAGCGGTGGCGTAATGGTTGTTGTTTACAAAAACAGTATGTTTGAATTCTCGAAAAATGATTGTGGCAAAATAAATGAAGCGCGCGACTACGGCGCAGAGCACGGTATTTTAAGAGAGCAGATGGATTTTGAAGTGCTGGTTGATGCGCCTTGGGCTTAAAATAAGGCAAAGCATAGCGAAAAATTATCGGCAATTCTCGAATGTGCGGAATCAAATAACCTTTATAAAGTTTAATTATCCAGTAAACGATATGCTTAATTCTGAGTTGATTACTGATGCAAAAAACAGATGCTCACAAACTGGATTTTTAAGAACCGGATTTTCGGTGAAACTTTCAGGTGCAGAAGGTGGCCATGAAAATGGAAAGCTGAAAACCGGAACAACAACTGTCGGGCTTGTCTGCAAGGACGGGATTGTCTTGGCAACAGACAATAAAGCTACAATGGGACATCTGATTGCGTCAAAGACGGCAAAGAAAATACTTGAAGTGTCGCCTAAAATGGCGGTAACGATTGCAGGGGATGTTGGAGATGCGCAGGCGGTTGTAAGGCTCCTTAGCGCGGAACTCCGATTATATACTCTTTCAGAAAAAGTGCTTACTGTAAAAGCAGCAGCAACGCTTCTTGGAAATATGTTAAGAGATGCATACAAGTCATGGATGCCGGAAATGATACAGCTCATACTTGGCGGCGCAGATGACAGGGGCGTAATGCTTTATTCAATAACTGCGGACGGCGCAGTTATGATTGAGGACGAGTATACTTTCAGCGGTTCAGGGTCGGTAATTGCAATAGGTGTGCTTGAAGATGCATACAAAAAAGACATGCCTGTTGATGAGGGGATAAAACTTTCGGTAAGGGCGATAAAAGCGGCGCGTGAGCGCGACGTATTCACTGGCGGAAAGGATATAAACGTTGTTACAATAACGCAAAAGGACGGCGTGAAATGGGTTCCGCAGGATAAAATAAATTTGATTATAAAGGAAACGGACAAAAAGTAAATCAAGGATTTTGCAAAAAATTAGATATTTCAGAAAAGGAGTTCTAAACCCAAACATATTTTTAGCGAGAATTGAATTGATGCAGAAATGGATAGTATTGCTCAAAATGATAACATAATAATTGATAGTCAATTGGCGGTTTTTTTGCAAGTTATGCTATATTTATGGCATTAGTTTCTAATGCAGAAATAGCCGGCAACAAATAAGTCTATTAACTGGTGAAACACGTCATGAAAGCTTGCACATAACGCGCTTTCAAGCTTTTGAACCCAAGGAAAATGAGGAATGGTCCAAAATCTTGATGCTTCGCATCAAGCTTTCAAACCCAAATTAAATGAGATGGTTTAAAATGGAACTAAAAGAATTAATCGAACGCCTTCCAAAGGCAGCGATGATAACTAGCGCAGGATTTGAAGGCGCTGAAGTTGTGCTTTATACGAAAAGCAAGAAGTTTTTCGTTGAGAGCTCAGATGAAATAAAGGCACTTGTTTCTGAAATTCATAAGAGAATAGATGTTCGGCCGGACCCGGAAATATGCACTGAGCAGGAATCTGCAAAATCGAAAATAAAAGAGCTGGTTCCAAAAGAAGCTGCTGTTGAGAAGATAGAATTTGAGCCGGAGTTCGGCAAAGTTATAATTTATGCACAAAAGCCGGGTGTTGTAATAGGCAAGGCAGGGGAAACTTTGCGCGCAATAAAAGAACAGACCGTCTGGAGCCCTGAAATACAGCGAGTTCCGCTATTCGTTTCAAATATTGTCAATAAAGCGCGGGAAATCGTGCATGAAGAGGCTAAATACCGAAGAAAATTCTTGACAAAAATCGGCGAAAAAATCCAGCTGAAAAAAGGCGCAAAAGAAGGCTGGGTAAGGCTTTCATTTTTAGGCGGATTTAGGGAAGTCGGAAGATCGTGCCTGTTTTTGCAGACAAAAGAGAGCCGAGTTCTTTTGGACTGTGGGGAAGGCATGTCGAATATAGATGCCCATCCATCAATAGATGTTCCTGAATTTGATCTTGGCAGGCTTGACGCGATCATAGTATCTCATGCGCATCTTGACCACTCGGGATTTGTGCCATATCTTTATGAATACGGTTATGAAGGTCCTGTTTATTCGACGCTCCCTACAAGAGACTTGATGACGATGCTTCAGCTTGATTATATAGACATCGCCCAGCGCGAACACGGCCGATCGCCATATAGCTCAAAAGGTATCAAGAATGCCATTAAGCATTCAATAACTTTGGATTACAACGAAGTCTGTGATATAACGCCAGACATGCGGTTGACTTTTCAGAATGCCGGGCATATTCTTGGTTCTGCAATAACGCACCTTCATATAGGTGAAGGGTTTTACAATCTCGTTTATTCAGGCGACATAAAATTCGGCAGGACACACTTGTTTGAGCCGGCTTTTACAAACTTTTCGCGTGTTGAAGGTCTTGTTATAGAAAGCACTTATGGCGCGCAGGGGGATATCGTTCCACAACTGCAGGTTGGCGAACAAAAAATTATCGACATAATAAAGAGGGTTTCGGCAGAGAAAGGCAAGGTGATAATTCCTTCATTTTCCGTTGGAAGATCGCAGGAAATCATGGTAATACTTGCAGAATGCGCGAGAAAGGGCATTCTTGATGTTCCCGTATATCTTGACGGCATGGTTTGGGATGCAACTGCCATACACACAACATATCCCGAATTTTTGTCGCGCGAACTTCAAAAGCAGATATTTCATAACGATATAAACCCATTTGTGGGTGAGCATTTCAAGAAAGTGACCGGCTCGAACGAAAGAAAAGCGGTTATAGAAAGCCCTGAATCAGGCGTTATAATAACGACATCAGGAATGATGACTGGCGGGCCTGTGATGGAATACGTCCGCGAGCTTGGCGACAGCAAAAAGAACACTCTTGTTTTTGTCGGATATCAGGCAGAAGGCACACTTGGCTCAAAAATACAGCGCGGTTTCCGAGATATTCCAATACCTGGAAGTGACGGAAGCATGAAGTCAATGCGACTTGAAATGGATATTCAGACTGTTGAAGGATTTTCAGGGCACTCTGATAGGAACCAGTTGATGAATTTTGTTTCGCATTTGAGGGCGCGTCCAGAAAAAATCATAGTCAATCATGGAGAGGTTTCAAAGTCCTTGAATCTTGCAAGCGCCATTCACAAGACATTCAGGATTGATACAGAAGTTCCAGGAAATATGGATGCGATGAGGCTGAGGTAGTAGAGTTAGGCGCGCGGGAAGGGGCGGACGACCTAGGGGATTTTACATCGATGACTTTACTTTCTTACGCTTGCCAAATACCTTGTAAATCTTCTTTACCATTTTGATTTGCCTCTTTTGGAGGTAAAGTAAATGCCTAATGAAACCATCATCATTCAGTTTTTTAGGGCTGTCTCCAAGCGGGTAAAAAAATATTTTCTCTTTGAATGTCCCTAATTTCTCGGCATCTCTCTTTAAAGTATCCGCTTCCTTTTTTAATGAATAGAACGCTTTCTTTGTTTCTGGTTCGATTTCGATTGTTCTTTCTTTTAAAAATTTAATTTCAATCTCATTTATAGCCTCTTTTGCTTCTTTAGGATGCCACTCTTCAATGTGTGTATAGAAATCGACATATTTTTCTTCTTCTCTCAAATTTCTGTCCAAATGTATTTTTATCTTGCACACTGGACATATTAATGATTTTTGTATTTTTGTCATAGTTATCACATTGCGCATTTCCGGATTCTTCTTTACAAAGGAAAGTTCCTTTCGCATCAGCCGCTTGCTTGAAACGACATCTTTTAACAGATTTTGCTTTGATTTCATACAATCCCTCTTTAATTGGCTTGAGTAGTATAACTGTCTCTATGCACGAGTTTGTTATAAACTTTTTTGTTTTTCTTGCAATTCTTCAAGTCTTTTCTTTTTAGTTTCAAGATTTGAAAGTGCACCATCATATTGTTCAGTACTAATTTTTCCGATAGATTTCTGGCTGTCCCAAATTCGTTTAGCTCGCGTCAATGAGGGCACTTCTTTTTCTAATTCTTTTAGTTCTTTTACATCATCCTTTAACATTTTTTTCATTTCTGACTCCGACTTAATCTTCTTGCATATTTCGAGCACCTCAAATGCCGCACGTATGTTTGTTTTGAATTCCTCATTAGATGGATGCTGAGGAAATGATGTTTCTATCAGGTGTATGCTTGGATTTATCCTAAATGGTAGTTTTGTGCTAGGATTCACATTTGGACCATGACTCGGTTTCTCTTTATTTTCTTTACGTTTCGTTCTATTGTCAGCACCCTTTTTGAACAATCTTACGCATTCTGCAAACATTTCTTTAATCTTGGCTTCATTTATTTCGTTTGACTTTATGGTAAACTCGGACGGAAGGTATTTCGGTTTATCCTTATATACATCATTTACCTTTTCATCAACTGAAGTTTTCCAATTAGGCCCTAATTTTGATAATTTAGTTAACAAATCTTTTCTCTCAGCATTATGAATGTCAGTCAATATATTTTTTAATTTTTTTACAGAATCCACTTTATCAAAAGCCAGTCCAATGGTGATTTGAGCATTTTTGTTGATAGTTACATATATATTCGGCTCAGCAGATGCTTTTAACGATTCCTTTGGAGAACCATTCAAATCGAATCCAATCCAATCCTCACCTCTTTCATCGTCAGGACTAATAAGGTCTTCAATCTCTTTATCTGTTCTTGTTGGCACCCAAACGTCATTATTTATGACGGTTTTCGTCAGATTATACAATTCGATAAATTTTTTGATTTTTTTCGCGTCCATAAAATCACCAATATTATATTTTCTTTTCTGAAAATTGTTTTGCCATTTCCGAAAGAGGCAAACCGAGCATTTCTTGACAGAATTTATCCGCGGATTGTGTTAATGCAGTTTTTCCGTCAGTTAGTTTAATCAGCGAAGGATTTTTTCCCACGTAAAAGCCGCCAGCGCCCCTTATATCCTTCCCCATTTTAGTGCACCAAAGCTCTCGGAATTGCTCGTCGGATACAACCCCTCCGCGATTGTATATTCTACCCCATAATTCCACGCGGTCGCGCATCCAATCAGGTACTTCTACTGAAGATTTTTCATCAAGTAGGGACTGTATTTTTTTCGCGAGACGCTGAAGTTCGTCTCGGGTTTCCATCACTATTTTTTTCTCTGTTTCAGTTAATGCCATGTTATCACATTCACTATTTTGATTATAACCTTTTTAAACTTTACTATTATGTTTTAAAATATGAATAACAAAATTTATTATTAGCATATTGTACTTAGAAGTATTTAAGTACCTATGTAACTTAATGATATATGAGGGGGTGCGCTAATCAGCAGGTTATTTTAAGAATTATTGGTGGATGGGCTTTCACCCACCAAAAACGCCTATTTAAATTCTGCCATACATTATAATAAGATACTAATAACGTGATATAAATGGCAAAGCCAATCAGAGCAACACCGACATTAAGGGGCAAGGACGCAGCCGAATTTTTGAGAAGAATGCGCATCGAAGAAACACGCCCGATAACGGAAAAGGACAGGGAATTAGCGAGACGCATAGCGGCATTTAAGCTCTAAGCTTATTCGCGCTTAATTCTTATCAGGTTCAGCAGATCGCGATACATGGGCAAAGTGCCCTTTTCTCTTGCTTTCAGGACGGCAAAATCCATCTTCTTGTAAAAGTGTACTGCATCCTTCTTTGCATCAACGATGAGAAACCGGCACCCTATGGCTACTTGCTCATTTATTGCAACGAGCTTTTTTATGGCAAAATCGGTTGTTAGCGTGCCTATTCCACGTCTTGCATAATCCTTGCTTACGCAAAGTCTGCCTACCTTTAACGCGGGCATAGTTTTGTATTCTACACCCTTGTCCAGAAAAGTCTGTCCGAGAAAGGTTCCATGAACCCGTACAGCATCTGCAAGCAACGTAATATATGCAACAAGCTCATTATTTTTCTTGTAAAACCAGAGGTATGTGTAGGATATGCCCATTTCCTGATTTCCTAGGGCGTCTTCTATCAGGAATTGCTTGAGTTCTGTATTATCAGTTTTGAAGGTTTCGAGAATATTTTTGTGTTTCTCCGAGATTAGTTCAATATCCAAATCTTCCCGGAAAATACTCTCTTCTGCCATAGAATCTACTGTTATTTATCGGAAGAATTTTATAAGCTCAAACTAATGGAACCCATTTCGGATTCTTTTGATTCAGCCATACCCATTTTCGGGTATCATCTTGATACAAGATAATCGCTTCTTGCTTGTTCAATCTCCGCTACAACCGTATCGCCTAATTTTCCTTCTTTCAGAAGCACAGGTTTGTACGCGAAATTCCTGCCGATTGGCGTTCCGTCATCCATTTCAGTTACAAGGACATCTCCCTTCCAGCCGAGCCATTCTTCGTTTTTCATATCCGCATATTTCATTGAAAGTGTTTTCACTTCATCCGAGCGGTTCTTTATTTTCCAAGAAGGTATCTGGTCCGGCATTGAGGCTGCTTTTGTCAGCGGCCTTACGCTATAATTGTATGCCTTGAGAACATCCGGCTTTATTTCGTTTATCAGTGCGATAGTTTTTCCGAAATCCTCGTCGCTTTCGCCAGGGAAGCCTATGATGACGTCTGTTGCTATTGTTGTGTTCGAGTATGCTTTTCTGAATTCCGCAACAATGTTTTTGTACTGTTCTGCGGTGTATTCGCGCTTCATTTCTGCAAGTATTTTGTTCGAGCCCGATTGCATCGGAATTTCCAAATATTTGTAGATTTTCGGGTGGTTGTATGCAAGAATCAAATCCTTAAGTATCGGCATAACATTTGTAGGATTCATTGAGCCGAGCTTTATTCTGAATTCTCCGGGAATTGATGTGAGCTTTCTAAGCAGTGCCGGAAGGCGCGAGCCATTATCTTTTCCATAAGCTGCAACATCCTGCGCAACAAGATGTATTTCCCTTGCCCCGGAAGCCACAGCATTCTGCACTTCGCGGATAATTCTATCCGGTTCGTTGCTTATCAATATGCCGCGCGTTATCGCATCAATACAATATGAGCAGTTTTCCGAGCATCCGTCAGATATGGGGATTATTGCAACATACTGATTTATTTTCAGTTTCGGAGAATTTATGAGCTGAATGGGCTTGTCCTTGAATCTGAGGACCCGTGTGTTTGACTGCATCTTTTCAAGTATTTCAACAACATGTGCTGTTGAGCTGACTGCAGCAATGCTTGCAGTCGGTGCCACTTCCTCGATTTTTTCTTTTATTATTTCAGTTAGGCAGCCCATTACAAGAACGCGTTTTCTTTGCATATTAAGCTCTGATAGCCTGCGAAGAATCTTGTTTTCAGTTGATAGCTGAAGCGCGCATGTGTTAAGTATTATGACTTCCGCCGAATCAAAAGGCACCATCTGGTGGCCAGCTTCTGCAATCAGTCCTGCAATTGTCTCAGAAGAAGAAACATTGCTTTCGCATCCGTAAGTTTCTATATTAATTTTCATTTTTGACACCCACATACTTAGAAAAAATGAAATCCTTTCGCAAGCTTTCGCTTGCTCTAGGCTTTTCGACATTATGTCGAAAAAGTTTCGAGTTCGCGAGCAGCGAACGAGATGACTTTCATAGTTCTCCCCGTTATTATTATGTAGTGCAAAGCTTAAATTCATAATTGATTAAGCGCCAAGCCTTCTTAGAACGAGATTGAAGAACATCTTCGGGGATTCAAGCATGCTGAATTTCGCCTCTTTTTTTCCGCGCCAGATTATCGGCACTTCTTTTATCGAATATCCTGCGTGTTTTATGCGCCAGAGCATTTCGATATCGAATTCAAAGCTGCTTGAGCGCATTGCAGGCATTATTTTTTCGATAGCTTCGCGCGAAAAAATCTTTGCTCCGCATTGAGTATCGTGAATTTCGAGGCCAAAAAGCAGTTTGGCAAGCGAATTAAGCGCTTTGCTTCCAAATTTTTGCATCTCGCCTCTTGATTCGAATATTCTTGAGCCTTCGATTTTTCGCGAGGCTATTACACAATCCGCGCTTTCTATGACTGCGGAGATAAGCTTTTCATATTCTTCCGGCGTTACTGCATTATCCGCATCAACAAATCCGAGATAATCGCCACTCGCGGCATTAAATCCCGCAAACACTCCGCCGCCTTTTCCAAGCCTTCGGGCAAATTCAAGAACTTTGACGTTTTTGAAGCGCTTTGCGATTTTTGCTGTTTTATCCAGACAGCCGTCGCATACAACAATCAGCTCGATAAGAAGCCCGTTTTTGCGAGATGCTTTCGAAAACTCAGAATATGCCTTAAGTGTTGAGGTTATGCGCGCCTCTTCATTATATGCAGGGATTATTATCGAAATATTTTGGGGCATCAAACAACCTTTTGTTTTTGGAATATATAATAATCGCATTTGGAGTCATTTCCATAGTAAATCGTTTTGCTGTTTTTTTGTATGTCTCTTGCAAATGCCTTTATAGTATTCGAGCATTCAATATCCTCTTCCGGGCACGGAAAATCGCATGAATTGAATATCGCATATCCTGTTTCATCATGTATTGCGTCGTAATTGTTCTGCGTGAAAATCAGCGAGTAATATATCGGCGTTATTTTTAGGTCCGAATAAACCACTATGTTTCGCGTTGAGGAAAATAAAGGACCTTTCCCGAAATCCATTTTCGAGTATGTTTTCTCGAATTCTGAAATATTTCCGACTTCCTTCGCCCTTTCAATATCTACAAGAACGAGATTCCATACAGTTATTGACAAGAAGATTATCGAAATTACTGAGGCAATCTGCTTGTACGGCGCTTTTTCAAACATTCGCAGAATCTCAAAAAAGCCGTATGCTGCGATGATGAATAGATAGGGGAGGAAAGCCAGCATGTATCTGGCTTCCTTGTGGTTCAGGAGCGTGAAATAGATTATGAGGAACAGCCCGGCTACAAAAACAGGCAGTTTTTCTTTATCCTGCCAGAGTTTTCCTGCCACAAAATAGATTATTCCGATAGCAGTAAATGCGAGAAATGTGCTTTGAATCCACAGTTCATTAAAATAGAATCCATATCCCAAATCATAAAGCCAGGAATATATTTTTGTTATGTTTTTGTTCGCGGAAATGAATGGTTTTGCAAAAGAGCCGTAAAGATACTCATTTATGAGAAGGTAGGGAATTACCAAAAACAGCACCCCCGACATAAAATCATATATTTTATTAAGGGTGCTTTCAAAACTAAACGCGCCTTTTTTGCCGTATTTTTCTGATATTATGATTGAAACCGCTATTGCCGCCGCAACCGCAGCCATTGGGAATCGCGTAAGGAATGCCATCGATACAAATATGCCTGTGATGAACATTGATTTTTCTGATTTTATCGAGATGTATGCGTATATGGCAGCCATTGCGAAGAAAAGCGAGATTATATCGCTTAAAAGAAGCGTGCTGAAATAGAAATATATTTTCGTGAAAGCAAGAAGCACTGCCGCAGTAATGCCTTCCTTTTCGCCAAATGCGCGCCTTCCAATAAGATAGGTAAGAACGATTGTGCCTGCAGAAAAAAGCATTGCCATAGTGCGGCCTGCAGACAGCGGATCAAATCCGAGTTTCCAAAGAATTCCAGAGAAAAGAGGCATTATGGGAGGCCTTATTTCTTCCCAGAACCCTATTGAACATCCGGAAAAAATATATTTTCCCATTCCGATATAAACTGCTTCATCCCACCATAACGGATTATTGTGGTATAGAGTAAGGATTTGAAGCGCTATGAATAGAATCAGGGCTATGTAAAAAATTATCACGTATTTCTTATTTTCGGGATGCATGTGAGATATTATTGGATGAAATCAGATATAAAAACATAATCTAATAAATATCCGCAGGTTTTATTGGCGTTTTATGGATTCTTTGATATCAATAATATCCGGAACATTCGGTTTGATTTTCTTTGTCAATGTATTGCGGACATATTTCTTTGAGCAGTTCAGTGCGTGTCAGGAATTGTTCAACTTTCTTATCATTTATAATGAGCGTAGGGTACTTGGTTATGTTGTACTTATTTTTTAGAAGTATTACCATCGGCTCATTTATGAAGTCGCTGTCTATCGCAAATATGAGTATCTTGTTTTCAAAGGCCTGCTTAAGGTTTGAAAGAATGACTCCTTGGGACTCAAGACAGACTTTGCAATCGTTGCTGAAAAAATAAAGGACGGTTACAGAATCCCCACTACATGTCTTTTTGAATTCTTCGGATAGAAGCCAATACTTAAGGTTTGAAAGAAGATATTGCCTTTTAAGAAACAGGTAATTCGTGCTGTTCACGTTTTTGCTTTTTTCATAATCCAGCATCTGATTAAGCGTCGGCGCAAGCGTTCTTATGTTGTTTTCAAGCGTCTGGTATAATGTAGGGCATTTTTCCGTCCCCTGTATACTTTCAAGATAAAGATATTGAAGCTGCAAGCTCGTGAATTCAAGCTCTTGTTGCTTTACAACTTCCTGAACATAGCCCCGTTTATAATCGTCAAAGAAGTTTCCAAGAAGAAAGCCGAGCGTAAATACCATGATTGTAATAACCAGAGCTACTGCGTATTTGTCTTTTCTTAGATTTCGCATTTCAGCCTGCATATTACCATCTTTTTAGTTTATAATTTCTTAAAATTACCATCTTTTTACGCGCTTTAAAACAAGAAGCTCAAACATCGAGCCCACCCAGATGAACGATAGGATAATATAGTATACCACAAAATATAAAAGCAGCGGGATTATCTGGTATGCTGAAAGCTTTTCACTGCCATTTTTAAACCCCTTCAGCATCCAGTAAATGCCTATTGCAAATATCAGAATTATTATGAATATCTTCGTGTAGTCATACATTAGAAGAAGCGATTTGAGTTCTACAGCAGTGTATCGTGGAATATATATATTAAAGTTCAGCAGAAACAGATTTGATATTTTCGTAATTATCGGCGATATAAAATACTTGAAAAAAAGAGTGACCGTTATAAAAGGCAATATTAGCCCCATTACAAGTGTTGGAAGCTGGAAAATTCCGAAATCGCCGTATTTTTTATTTAATAACATATCGCGGTACTGGTATATTGTTATTACCGAACCTTTGAACCATCGGCATCTTTGATTGTAGAGTTCTGATAGGTTCTTAGGCGCTATTGTAAGCACTTCACCCGTAGTGCTTTGCAGGATTTTGTAGTGGTTTCTTTGTATTCTATAGCATATTTCCTGGTCCTCTACAATTGTTTTTTCGTCAAAGCCTCCTATTTTTTGTATCGCGCTTTTTCTGTAAATGCTGAAAGGGCCGGATGTAACATGAATGCTGTTCATGCTTGAAAAAATACATTTGAGAAATCCGTAGAGCAGATACTCTAATGCCTGAAGCCTTTGAAGAATTGTTTTTGGCTGATACACTTTCATTAGCGGAGACACCGCGGCAATATCCCCCTCGTAAAAGTATCGCATCATTTCTTTTAGCGTGTCGCTTCTCACCATAGAATCTGCGTCAAGGCATGCTACAAAATCTCCTTTTGCGCGTTTTATTCCCTCATTTAGAGCTGCGCCTTTTCCCAAATTTTTCTGATTGATTAGCAGCAGCTTAAAATGATGTTCCTTTTGCATAAAACCCTCGGCAATGTTTTGGGTTTTGTCTTTTGAGCCGTCGTTGACTACAATTATTTCAAGCAGATCTTTTGGATAATCTAAGTTCATTAACGATTCAAGCGTCTTTCCTATGGATTCTTCTTCATTGTATGCAGGCACTATAACGCTTACCGAAGGAATCGTATCGAGCCTTTTTGGAGGCGGACGTTTCTCAAAAAAAGTGATAAGAAGAAAAACCGAGACATAAAGCGAAAAGAAATACACTGCCCAGAAAACAATATCAGAGAAATACATGATAGTTTCACCATTTTAAAGAAGCTTTAGTTTTCCTGCAACAGCATCTATTTTATCATCATCTTCAGGCCCGATACCAACGCATGTCGCAGTTCCTGGCTCAAGCTGTGTTTTTCCAGCATCGCGGATTAATGCTGCGGGAATTTTCGCCTTTTTTGCAGTCATAAAAACATCTATTAGCTCTTTTTCGCCAGAAACTTTCAATATTACCTTTTTCTGGCCTTCGGATTCCCATGATTCTGCCGAATCGAAATCTGCTTTTTTATACGATTCAAGGGATGCATGCGCGGCCTGCGCGGCAAGCTTACCTTTTGTCATTTTCAGATCTGCGCGAATTATTATTGCCTGTTTCATAGAATGAATTTGTGCGGACAGGTATAAAAAGGCTCTTATTTTGTTAGGCTATCTCTTTCCATGAACCTCATTTTTCAATCTTTCGAAGAATTCTTGCATAAAACCCATTCTTTCTTTAGCGATTTCTTTTGCTTTTTGAGTATATAATTTGTCGGGTATGTGTATGACTTTTGTCACAAAATCAAGGTTTGGCGAGTGTTTTGACGGGTTTTTTATTCTTCCGTTCGGCTTTCCGCCGACAAGATTATCGCTTATATATTCTTCAATTGGCGTATCTACGTATATTTTTTCGCCATGTTCTCCGGCAACCATGAAAAGGCGCGCGATTCCGACTGCTCCGAGCGTGTCGAGCTTATCCGCGTCAAAAAGTATTTTTGCTTCTATTGTCTTTGGCTCGTTGCCGGTTCTGAAGCGATGGCATGCTATGCTGTGTTTTACTTTCTCTATTTTTTCAGGAGGGAAGTTAAGCTCTTTTAGTATTTTTTCAGACATGACAGAGCCAAGAACTGCGTGATCAGTATTTCCAGTATTGTCGCCGGCTTCTTTAACGCGCGCGATATCGTGAAGAAGAACTGAGGCTTCAAGGACATCTTTGTCAACATCTTTTTCGCCATCTGCAATCTCCGTTCGCTTGCTTTCGGCTCTTGCAGCCATCTCTGCGTCTGCAAGATGCATGCATAAATCATGGACGCGCATTACATGGTCCATACTGTGCGCGGAGCCGGAAAGTTCTTTTTCCATGATTGCCTTAATTTTCTGTTGAATTTCGTTCATAAGAAATCGCAATTGAATGTTTGTGGGGTTATTGCTTGATTACGCCCCAACCAATGAGCCGCCATTTGCTTTCTATCTGGCGCGATAGCGCGACTTTGTCCCCGATTGATGCGCATACCGGAATTTTTAGTAGGAATTCGGCAACTTTTCCGGGTTTTGTGCAAATTCCAATCGTTCTTGAAGTATTGACATTCATGAGCAAGGCATCATTTTGCTTTACTTCATTTTTCACCTGTTTTGCATCAACAAGGCGCTCAAAAGTGTGCATTTCAAGCTTTAAATTATTGAATACGGCGGGGAGTTTTCCTTCAAGCCCAAGAACATTTCCAACAAGGTTATCTGATTTTGCTAGAGACGGATCTAAGAGAGTTCCGACACTAAGAAGCCCTCCGGGTTTTCCGGCATCAAGCGATGCATTGCCCTGATTTATACTTACAATCGTTGATTTAAGAGGAACCCATTTACTCTCCTTTTTTGCACCAGGGCGTATTTCTATTTTGTCGCCTTTTTTTAGATTCCCGCGCACAAGGCTTCCTCCGACCACGCCGCCGACAAGTTCAGATATATCGGTTCCGGGCCGGTTTACATCAAAGCTTCGCGCGATATACATAATAGGGTCTGCATTCGAATCATGCGGCTTTGGCTGTATTATATCAGTTATTGCTGCAAGAAGAACATCAATGTTTGCCTGATGCTGCGCAGAAACAGGAATTATCGGCGCGTTTTCTGCAACCGAGCCTTTGATAAAAGCCTTTATCTGGCCGTAGTTTTTTCGCATCTGTGCCTCATCAACAAGATCCACTTTGTTTTGCACAATAACTATATTTTTTATTCCTGCGATATTTAAGACCATTAGATGCTCTGCAGTTTGCGGCTGCGGGCATTGTTCATTTGCCGCGATTACCAAAAGCGCGCCATCCATAAGAGATGCTCCTGTCAGCACTGTCGCCATCAATGTTTCGTGTCCGGGGCAGTCGATTACAGACAAGGCACGGACATATTCGGTATTAACTTCATGTTCTAAGCATTTCGGCATTGTGGTGTATGCTTTAATGCTCTCGCACTTTGGGCATTTTCTTATTTCCATATCTGCGTAACCGAGGCGAATTGAAATGCCGCGCTTCAGCTCTTCGGAATGTTCGTCTGTGAATTTTCCGGTAAGCGCCTGAGTAAGCGTGGTTTTTCCATGGTCGACGTGGCCGACAATTCCGATGTTCATTTCCGGAAGGTGCCTGTCTGCTTTGTTTTGCGCAACATCCGATTCTGATTTTTTAGAAACCATAGAACCATTAATTGAAAAGAAAGATTTAAATAGAAAGGCGAAACATAAAATGCAAGCACGTAGATGAAAACAGCTAAACTATCCGCAGGCTAAAAAGTTATTTAAATAAACCTTAGCATAGGTATTTTTATGCCAAAAATAACTGACGAAATCATGCGCGAAGCAGAAAACAAGCATTATGATTTTCAGACAGGGTGCTATTTCTCAGGCTCAAAGAAAATCCGCGGCGCACGCCTTATATGGAGCGACAAAATCAGTGATATGTATTGGAATTATGCGACTAAAATCAATGCAGATGAAAAAACCAAGGGCGCGTTAATAAAAGAAATTATCGCTTTTTACAAAGAAAAAAACAGGCAGCCTGAATTGTATATCACGCCGTTTACTGAGCCGAAGAATCTTGCAGAGTATGCAAAACTAATTGGCTTTAAATTAGCATTTAGAGATGCTTGGATGTTTTATGAGGGGCAAAAAAAACAAATCAAAACGCTTGAAAATTTTATAATAAAGCAAGTCAAGACAAAAGAAGAAATGAAACTCTTTATTGATGTTTTTCATCAGGCGTATGGCGGCGCAACTCTGAACGAACCTTATGGAGCGCTTCCAAAAGAATACGGAGAATGCCTTATTAATTCGTTTACAAATCCGCTAAAAGGAAAAACCACCATTCATTATTTAGGGCTTTTAAACGGGATTGCGGTTGGCATTGCAACCCTGTTTTATTCAGAAAAATTCGGATGCATCACTAATGTTGGAGTTGTTTCGTTTCAAAGAAAAAAAGGAATCGGGGCTCTTTTAACAATAAATGCGATTGCGGATTCGATTAAGAATAAAGCTGAAATAGTGTTTTTGTATACTGAAGAAGGCAGCATCAATGAAAAATACTATCAAAAACTTGGCTTTTCTACAAAATTTATCGGTGAATCATTTTTGCTTGATGCTCTTGAATACGGAGTTTACCAAACCGTTAATTCCTGCGTAAAGATAAAACCAAATGAAAATGTGGTAATACTCACAGACAATAAAATAAAGGCAGTTGCGGCGCGTATTGCCGATGCCGTAAAGAAAATAACGCCCAATATTAAGACATACACACTTAATGATTACGGAAAACGGCCTTTTAAAATACCGCCATTTATTCTTGAAGACATCAAAAAATCCGATGCTGCATTCGTTATTACCGAGTACATTTATGGTGATATGCCCGTACTTTATGAACCGGTGAATGGCGCAGTTACTAAAAGCCGGACGCGCATGGCTGCATTAGTCGATATAGACGAATCGCTGTTAAAAGACGGGATGAATGCAGATTATGAAAAAATCGGCAAGTTTTCAAAGAAAATATATCGCATTGTTAAAAATGCTAAGAAAATACGCGTTATTACCGATTTAGGAACTGATATTACTGTAACTCTCGGCTATAAATGGGCTGTGTTTGACGGAATTCCAAGACCCGGAAAATGGGTTAATTTGCCTGATGGAGAGGTATTGACTGCGCCAAAAAATGTTGATGGCGTAGTTGTTGTTGATGGCAGTATAGAATTTCTGGGAATTTTGACACAACACCCTATGAAAATTGAAATCAAAGACGGCTTTGCACAAAAAGAAAGCGTATCATGTGCGCGTAAGGAAATAAAAGACAAATTTACTGAACTCGTTTTTACAACGGACGAAAATTCAAGCCGTGTAGGAGAGTTCGCATTCGGAACTAACTTATTCCTAAAAAATTTGTCAGGCAATCTGCTTCAGGACGAGAAATTTCCAAGCATCCATATCGCATTCGGAGACCCGCACGGAAGCCTGACAGGGGCAAAGTGGAGGAGCAATAATCACATGGATGCAATTATATTAAAGCCGACAGTATTTGTTGATGATGTTAAGGTTATGGAAAAGGAAAATATCTTATAGAATAAAAGATAGGATACGTTTTGAGATAGGTTGATTTCTACATAGTAAAATAAAACGTAGCGGCGCGCATAATCCATAGTTGTAATTTAAATAATTTAATGATGGAAGAACAAAGCGCCTCCAATGAAAGAGGCGCAAAATAAACTCAATGATCAACTAAATAATAACCATTACTCAATTATTTTTTTTTCGCTGGTTTTGGTCCTATCATTTAAGTCACCTATGGAAGACGAGGAATGGGTTATGGGTGGGTCAACCACACATATCTTATGAACGACTGAGATTATATACTCCATTATGGAGTTTATTGAAGCCGTTAAATTTTATCTTTAGAATACGGTTTTGATGCATGTGTTTGGTAAACCCTTCCCGATTTGACAAGAACATTCGCATCATTCACCTTTAAGCTAATTTCCTGCGCGATTTTTACATCGCGCGGCAATACCGCCATTATCCATCTATTTCCCCTTGTCAGGCGGTCGTTCCAGAATTCTTCAAAAACCTTTTTGTTTACTTCATGCCGCGGGCCGTACCACGGATCGCAGAAAAACACATTTTTTGCAGTTACTTTAATCATCACGCTGTAATGCCCGATTTCGCTGATGTTGTCGGTCCAATCAATTATCACCGGCAGATGCGCCTTCAAAAATGCTTTTACAGTTGCCATATTTGCATTTTCATGCACAAAGCATGAGAACCCGATTTTTTTGCAAGCATCAATCATTCCCTGATGGTGCGTGCCGCATTTTTCGCTTGTGTTTGCAATACGCGCGATTTCATCTTCTGTTTTTTTGATCCCAAGCGTTTCAAGAACCATCTTAAGGCAGGTGGGGCCGCAGAAATAGCAGTTCTTCTGGTGGTGGTAAGGAACTTTAACAGGCATAGTAATACATGGTAAGGTACACATATATAGAAAATGCATTTTTGGATAGTGCTGGGCGGGTAGACTGTAGAAGTTACGCCAACAAGGTCTGGCATTGTTCCATGGAGCTGCGGAATGGGCATGCTTCGGGGAAGCTTTACGGTAGCTGATTAGAAAACTGCTTCGAATGGCTGAAATATTTGTTTAATAAAGATATGAGCGAATTTATTATTCAATTTATATTGTGATTTAATAGATCGAGTTGATGCAATGGCTCCAAAAAAAGCAGATGTAAAAACAGATTTAAAAGAAGAATTGACTATAAAAAAAGGTGACGCTGAAGTGCCGGCAGAGAATGGTGGTGCAAAATTGGCTGTAACGCATGGAGATACTGTAAAAGTTCATTATACAGGAACCCTTGAAGACGGAACTGTTTTTGACAATTCGGAAAGCCACGGCACTCCGCTTGAGTTTCAGATTGGCGCGAATCAGGTAATTCCCGGATTTGAAAACGCAATGGTCGGCATGAAAGAAGGCGAAGAAAAAAATGTCAAGCTTTCAGTGGCAGACGCTTACGGAGAATACAATCCGCAGATGGTCGGGAAAGTGCCTAAAGCTCAGCTTCCGAAAGGCCAGGAGCCGAAAATCGGAATGATTCTGATGGTCGGCTTGCCAAACGGAATGCAAGTGCCTGTAAAGATAGTGGCTGTCGATGCCGAATCGGTTTCAATTGATCTTAACCATCCCCTTGCAGGAAAGGCGCTGAATTTCAAGATTAAGATTGTGGGAATTGGCGATTCGAAGCAATAAATGAAATTATCCTCTAAACGCCTTTGCGCAATGAACGCAGCAGAAAACGACATCCTTTCCTTTGATTTTTTCGCGATGCCCCCCTTCAAACACTTTGCAGCCGCAATGCGCGCAAACCGTAAGTCTCGGCTCTACGGCAAAATCAACAAGATCGTCGAAATGCATTAGTATGCGCTTTACAAACGCCTTGCCTTCGGGCGTGAGTGCGTATGTTTTTTTCTCGCGCGCGCCGGGAATTCCCGTCTTAATAAAGTGTCTGTCGAACTGTGGGCAAATCCGGCAAACTCCGGCAACTACACCATTCTTGAGAGGTCCGGCACATACAGGTTATATATCAATAATTCGAGGATTATGGGCGGAATATATAATGGAACCGGCTGGCATGAAACGCAGGGCGCAACTATTCTTTCAGATAATATATGGCATTACTTTGCCATGGCATACTCCAACGAAAGCGGGCTGAAGCTCTATCTTGACGGTGTCCAAGACGCATCGCTCGGCGTCGGCGGGCAGATAAAAACAGAATCATCTAAATCATTGCAGAATTATCGGTTGTATGCATATTTTGCTTACATTATTACTGCCGCAATATTGGCTATGGCGTGGTTTGCAATAAAGAAAAGGCAGGTGGGCAAAAATCCGAAATATGAAGAACCTGCGCATGGAACCGAAGCTGCAAAGATTGCGGCAGAAAAGCCAGCCATAAAAACTCCTGAAAAAAAGAAAAAAGCGCGCAAAATGCCTGCTTCAAAAGATAATCTGGATGATATGGAGAAGCGGATAGAGGAAATAAAGAAGAAACTGAATGAATGATCAATATTAATATCTTCGGATATTGAATGATAATACCCTATTCTATTATATACCGGCTGAACAAAAAACGCATATAATGACAAATACCCAATTAACAATATGCTTTACGTTCACGAAAAACCACCCCACGCGCTTTTGGCAAAGGAAGTTGTAAAGCATCTTAGCTCCCACGAATCGTGCGGGCTTTCTTCCGGTGAATCAGAAAAACGGTTGCAGAAAAACGGCCCGAATACACTAGATACAAAAAAGAAAATTACAGCGCTTGATATATACGCCAGGCAGTTCAAAAGCGCGGTAATCGCGATTCTTGCATTTGCTTCAGTTATTTCATATTCTATCGGCGAGATGATTGAGGCATATGCGATACTTGGAATGATATTTGTTGTTACGCTTATCGGTTTTTATCAGGAGTACAAGGCAGAGAACATTCTTGAGTCAATAAAAAATATGGTTGTGACGCGTGTCCGGGTCTTTCGCAACGGAAAAATTGCCGAAATTTCCTCAATTGGACTTGTTGCAGGTGACATGATTTTTCTTGAGGCTGGAGATAAGGTTCCTGCAGATGCAAGGATTGTCCGCTCAAGCGAGCTTTATGTGGATGAATCATCTATGACTGGTGAATCCAATCCTGTTTTGAAAAGGGATTGCGTTCTTTCTGAGGATACGCCGCTTGCAGACCGGAAAAACATGCTTTTTATGGGAAGTTATGTTTCAGGAGGTAATGCCAGCGCAATAGTCACGCACACAGCGGAAAGGACAGAGATAGGAAAAATAGCAAAAGAAGTGCCGCAAGACGAGGAAACGCCTCTTGAGAAAAGTGTTAGTGATTTTGGTAAGAAGCTTTCTGCAATAGTTATTGTTCTTGGCATTTTCATGATTGTGTTTCAAGTGCTAAAAGGAGCGCCGATAGAGGATATTCTTATAGTGAGCATCGCAGTGGCAGTTTCCGGGATTCCGGAAGGCCTTCCAATAATAATGACTATCGGCCTTTCGCACGGCGTTCACGCAATGGCAAAAAAGAACGCACTTATAAGAAAAATGGGCGCTGTGGAAACTCTTGGCTGCGTCAGTGTGATATGCACTGATAAGACAGGAACACTGACTAAAAATGAGATGACGGTTGCTAAACTTTATTCGAATGATTCGATTATCGGTGTTCAAGGTACGGGATACAGTCCTGAAGGCGCGCTTATCTTGAATGGTAAAAAAATTACTGCAAAAAATAATGAGACGCTGAATCGCTTCATTACTGCAGGAGTGCTGTGCAACAACGCGCGCCTGAAAAAGGAAGATAACGGATGGTTCGTAATGGGCGATTCCACAGAGGGGAGCCTCATTGTTCTTGGCAAAAAGGCAGGCCTTTCGGAGGATCAGCTGAGTATTGAATATGAGCGCGCCGGAGAGCTGACATTCACATCCGAGCGCAAGTGCATGAGTACGATCCATATAAAAGGCGGCGATAGGTATATGTTTTCAAAAGGCGCGCCAGGCTATCTTCTTGAGAATTGCGCCCACATAGAAAAAGACGGCAAGATAACACTTCTTTCAAAAAAAGAAAAAGAGAAAATAATCGAAACCTATGAATCATTTTCTTCAGAAGCGCTTCGTGTAATCGCGATTGCATATAAGACATTGCCTTCAGGAAAAATGCCAAGGGTAAAAGACGAAATCGCTGATGAAAAAGATCTCATTTTTCTCGGTCTTGCAGGAATCCAGGATCCTATTCGTGACGGCGTAAAAGAATCTATTGAAGCATGCAGAAAAGCAGGCATAAAAACCGTGATGATAACTGGTGATCACATCACAACAGCAACCTCAATTGCCCGCGAAATTGGCCTGATAAAAAGCAACGAGCTTGTTATGGAAGGCTCCGAGCTTGACAAATTGTCTGAGGAAGAATTCTCATCTATTGTGGAGCGAATTTCTGTTTATGCTCGGGTGACTGCAGAGCATAAGCTGCGGATAATTGCGGCTTTTGAAAAAAAAGGACACGTTGTTGCAATGACAGGTGATGGCGTGAATGACATAATCGCGCTGAAAAAAGCGCACGTCAGCATAAGTATGGGCCTTAAAGGGACGGATATCGCAAAAGAAGCATCTGACATAATACTTCTTGACGATAATTTTAATACAATTGTTTCAGCGATAAAAGAGGGGCGCTCGACATATAATAACCTGAAGAATGCTATGCGATTTATGCTTTCGATATCTTACGCAGAAATGTGTGTGGTTGTAACTGCAATACTCATTGGAATTCCACTTCCGATTACTGCGCTGATGGTGCTTTTTATAAATCTTGTGACTGATGACCTTCCGGGTATGGGAATGAGCATGGACTCTGCAAAACACGAGGTTA
The DNA here is from genome assembly GCA_018897155.1 of Nanoarchaeota archaeon. Taxonomy (NCBI): domain Archaea; kingdom Nanobdellati; phylum Nanobdellota; species Nanobdellota archaeon. Next base: position 63,320 of record JAHILE010000045.1, read on the forward strand.
TAAACAGGAATCCACGGAAAAAAGACGAGCCTTTGATAGACCGAAGCACTCTTGAATCAATAATTTATAACGGCACAATTTTCACAATTGCAGTTCTCGGGTTTTTTTCAATAAATTATTTTTATTTTGGCGAAGATCTGCTTAAAAGCCAGACCGTAGCTTTTGCATCGCTAATGGCAATGGAGATAATATTTGCCTACGGCATAAAGATTGATGGCGTGCAAAGCATAAAGCATGCATTCTCAAACAAGTCTTTGAATTTTATGGTTGTTTTGGCAACAATAGCTGCAATTCTTGCAATAGAACATCCCTTGCTTCAGTCAATTTTTGAGACAACCGGACTCACTTTATTAGAATGGATTTCAGTGATTCTGGCAAGCACAATTGTTGTTGCGATAATTATCCTTTTGCGCGGCAAAGCAGAAGAAAAAGAGCGCGCAATTGTTAAGGATCTTGAGGGTATAAAACGGGCAATAAGCGGTTAAACGACCCATCTAGTATTTTCTTGTTTGAGGGTAATCATTTAATTCATTAACAAAAGGGTCATTTTTTGTTTCATGAGGCACATTATTAAAATCCCGACCTATTGAAGTATCTTTCAAATAATCCGGATCGAGATGCGGCGAATATACGAATTTATTTGGTGCTGAAATTTCAAATTCTAAAGCGAGATCGTCTTCTTTTTGTTTATACTCACCCGTATTAAAAGATTTATGATTATCAAGAGTTTCTCCGCCGCATATAAAAATACCTGTTTAAATGATGCAAAAGCACCACGAGTAAATGACTACGGATACTTTTAAAGCGTTGTACTTGGAGAAAAAATTAGTGCTAACTCACATTTTTTTTAAAGAGTCCAAAACTTCTTTTGCCCTGTCCACTCGCACCTTTTTTTCAGCAACAAGAACGTCAACCACTTTGTCGATTTCTACGCCTTCTGCGCCAGCCATTATCGCAATGTTGCGCGCATGCAATTCCATATGCCCGCGTTGTATGCCTTCTGTTGTAAGCGCCTTTAGCGCGCCCAAGTTCTGCGCAAGCCCGACTGATGCCATGACTTCGGAAAGCTCGCGCGCAGTTTTCACGCCAAGAATTTTGAGATTTGTCTTTGCAATCGGATTTGTTCCTGTTGCTCCGCCAATTATTCCTGCAGCTATCGGAAGCTCGATTTCACCAATCAAGTCCCCGTCTGAATTCTTTGACCATTTTGTAAGCGTTTTGTACTTTCCCGGAAGCGTCTTGTATTTTCCATACTTTCCGGAATCTTCTGCGTAATCATTCTCTCCACGACATTTCGTTTTCACAGGAAACAGCTCTGCAATGGTGTACTTTCCTGAATATGCTGCGTAGGCATGCGCGCCTGCTTCAATTGCGCGGAAATCATTTCCCGTAGCAATCGCTACTGAATCAATGCCGTTCATTATGCCTTTATTATGCGTTGCGCCTCTGAATGGATCTGCGTCTGCAAATGCCCATGCAAGAATTATTTTGTCCACAACATCTTCGCCGCCAATCTCTGTTTTATCAAAAACTGCTGTTGCGCGAGCAAGCCGGTATATCGCAAGATTCGAAATTATTCGAATAAGTGCCTTTCCGCCGGAAATTTCTTCAAGAGTTTGTTTTACTGATTCTGACATTGTGTTTACCGCGTTTGCACCCATAGCATCGCGGCAGTCTACAAGAAGATGGACAATTAACATAAGTCCCTTTTCAGTGTCGATTATCCTTACCTCAATATCACGTGCACCTCCGCCGAATTTTACAAGAATAGGATCGACTTCATTTGCTTTTGCAATTATCTCGGATTTCTTTGCAAGAATTGCCGCTCTAGCAGCTTTCGGATCTTTGACATTGATGAGCTGAATCTGGCCAATCATTATAGGCTCTGTGCTTGACGCCGAAAAGCCGCCTTTGGTTCTTGCGAGCTTTGCCATATTCGATGCTGCGGCAACAACGCTTGGCTCTTCAAGTGCCATCGGGATGAGATAATCTTTTCCGTTTATCCGGAAATTCGCGGCAATGCCAAGAGGCATCTCCATTTTTCCAATGACGTTTTCAATCATGCGGTTTGCAGTATCAAGCGGAAGTCCTCCTGTTTTTAAGGCATTTGTTTCCTCTGGCGTAAGTCCTGCAAAATCAGCAACGATTTTTGCGCGTTCATCAAGCGTTAGCTTGTAGAATCCGGATAATTTTGATGTTTTTTCTGGCATGATGATTGGATGCGCGTTATACTTTTAAATAGGTTGTTTCTGGCTTGCGCTTAAATTTCAGTAACTTTACTAAACAGCGCCGGCCAATTATTTTGTTTAATTCTAAATTTGGTGCCGTGATTATGTCCTGTTCTGGCATCAAAATCTACAAATACTACGCCGTTTAATATTCCCCTAAGAAGATTATTGAACGCGAAATCTTCAAGCAATTCTATTTTTTCATACTTAAATTCCTCTTGTTCATTTACTTTTCTTGAATCCGCAATAACATAGATAGTATTTCTAATTTTACCCGCACATTTTTTATTTAGAACATCAAAGTCCCAAGAAGCCAGCACCGTTGCACCTACCAGATGATACTTAAGTACATTAGTTAACCAGTCTCCATGTCTTTGTTTATCAACTTTTTCTGGATCGAAGAAGATCTCTACTTTTCGTCCTACGCTATTTACATTTACTTTAAGACCACGATCAGTAAATCGATTTCCTGTCAATGTAGCTCTAAAACTCATTTCACCTTTTGGATACATTTTTCCTGCTTCGTCGTGTGGCCAACCATACTTTGGAAGCAATACGTTTGCTACAACGCTTTTTGGTTTCCTAGGTTCAGGATCCTGATGGAATAAGGTAATTAATGACCCCGTGCTCTTTCTCTGCGTTTTTAATTCCCAATCCACCGTATTGGCAATGGCCAAATTATTTTCAGGTATGTGAAGAAGATCTTCAAGAGTATTTCCAACCGCACCGTCATTCTTTGATCGGTTCGTGTGAATCCAATCAAGTTTTTTGATCGCTCTAAGTTTTTCTAATAATTCTTCTTTTTTGATATTCAGCAATTCCATCATCATCATCATCATTCACCCGTGTTTAAGGCATTTTTTAGGGTCTGTTTTTTTTTTCATTACAAATAAATATTTGAATCCTCTCAAATAAAAATTATGTTCTATAGCTCTTTGTTTCCATAAAGGAGTATTTGAAGTTTGGTGCCTTCTCGTAAGGCAAATAATATCGAGAGGAGTAAAGTGCTTTTCCAACATTTGATATATTTTTATCCCAACAGGGATAAAGCCCGAATTACTTCTCCAATGGTCTCCAATAACCCAACCAACTACTTTCCCATTTTTCAATACTCTGTGAAGTTCTTTAGCGACTTTTTCAAGTTCTTGATAAAATTCCTCTTTTTCACATGAAATTTTTCCAATACATTCTGCTTGTTCAGAGTATCTCACATTATCACCGTATGGAGAATCTATGAAAATCATATCAACAGAATTATCCGATAATGGAATTTTTCTTGCGTCATTTTGAATTATATCCGGTCTTGTGGGCGCAATATCATATCCGATTACATTTCTATTTTCCTCTTTGCACACATCGATTGTTGTCCCACTTCCACACATAGGATCAACAACTAAGTCCCCTTCTTTTGTGTATCGACTTATCAGATTCAAAATAACGCCTGCGGGAGTTACACCATTAAATTTACAATTGCCTTTTTGTGTAGTGCCATAACTTTGTTTTGGAAAATCCCACAGTGTTGTGGGTTCTAGAAGAAGTTCATCTTGTTTTATCATTTACTAAAACCTTTAGATCTTCAATAAATTTATCAAACATCTTTACTTTTTTACTTTCTTCGATATTGGTTTCGCTCAAAACATAGCTTCCATCCGTATCAACTTCAACAATCGCTCTACCTTTCTTTGTAGGCTTTTTTACCGTTAGCGTTCCGTCCTCGTCGGGCGTTACGAAATAAACTTTAATATGTTTTGTTGCCTCATCAGAAGCAAGTTTTATTTTCCAATAGCCTGTTTGGGCAATTCTCTCTCGCAAAGTAACTTTACTTGATAAAACGGCAATAACCTCACTCGTTTTCGGATTATAAATAATCAAATCAACATCTGGTAAGTGCGAGCCAAATTCGCCATAATCCACAATCAAATTTCTTTTAACCAAGCTCAATTCTTTTGATAAATTTGATCCGTTTGTTCTTTCAAGGCCGTTTCCATTAACAACTTGTAATCCCAATGCTCTAACTTCATCGGTGATAATGTATTCAACCAGTTTTTCCAAATTTTTACCTTTGAAAGCACGCCAAGATTGCTCGTGATCATCGCCAGTAAAATCCTTTTTGTGTTGTTCTTTTGCTTCTTTCAAAACATTTGAAATATGTCTGTATGCTTGAAGACCATGTTTCTGCTTCTTTGTTTCGTAAATTTTGATCAAATCGTTTATTTTCATAGCGCCCTATTTCTCCATTATTAAAATATATTCTGTCGGATAAGCAAAAATTTTGTTTTTATCGGTTATACTTGCAAATTTACCTGTTTTTTCATCTCTAACAGAAGGCAAATTTTTTGAGGGTATTTCTCGTTTTATAATATCGGCAATTTTCAGCCCTAAGTTTTGTAATTGTTCAACAAAAACTTCCGCATTAAGTATCTCAACACCCTTTAAACTCGTATTTCCAATAACAATACAGGTTTTTCCGCCTTTTTTTAACATTCTTTTCATCTCAATAAATACCTGATTCATCTCACTAAAGTATGTTGAAACTTCCTCAGCGGTTTTTTTATCTTTTTTAAGTAATTCTTTTTGAATATTTTCTGCGATTGAGCTGTTTAGCAGTAAATCTTTTTTGTTGTGATAGGAAGTGCCAATAAATCGTTTTCGGAAATCACTCAAATCTTTAGCATATTCCAACCACAAAGCAGTAAGTTGGTGTAAATCAGCGTATTCGTAAGAAGTAACGTAGGGTGGTGATGTAACAATCAGACTAACGCTATTGTCTTTTGCAGGAATCGTTCTTGCATCCGTACAAAATACATCGCTCGGCACTTTTAAATAATCTTTTTCAGATAATGATTCAAATAATCGAGCATTGCCTCGCAACATCATTTTTATTTGCCTTGAAAATGTTTTGATCGGATCCGACGGGGTTTTCTCGAAATCTCTTGTTGGCTTATTACTTTTTTGCAACCAAATTGAACAGTTTTTGAGTATATTTGAAAATCCACAAAAGAAAAAGTCTTTAATATCTTGATCTTTGATTTTTGAAATTTCGGTAAAGATAAAAGCGAGTTTTCTTTTTTCTTCCGGCTTAAACCAATAATCAATTCGTTCATGTTCAGGGACATTTACTTTAGTACTTTCGTTGTAAGCTTCCAATTTATTTTGAAGATTTGAAAATTCTTTTTCAATTTTATCGGGATCAATAGGTGTGGTTTTCGCCGTTGTGATTAAAACGGCAACGGGATTAATATCAACAGCAATTGATGGTCGTCCCATGACTTTTGACTCAACGAGTGTTGTTCCGCAACCGCCAAAAGGATCAACGACTAAATCGCCCTCTTTTGTATATTCTTCAATTAATCTATGCGCTAATTGAGGAATAAATTTTGCAGGATATCGATGATATCCGTGCGTTATGTATGCGGTATCTTTGCGTGTCAAATGTTCAAACGCCCAGGATTCATCCACCTTAATAGAATCGAGTGAAAATGGTGCGTTTCTAAGAGCATTTGGAAGCACAGTTCTCAAGTTAGACATATAATGTGGTTTCTTTTCAAAGCTTTTTACAGTTTCTATAAGTTCCGCCATATATCTTATTTAATCACAGTACATATAAAGCTAATCCCTATGTGATATTATCCAATTAAAGTCATCTATAAAAACTCCTGTTACCAAATAGGTATAGAGGAATTTCTATGCCGTTCAAATGTCCAAAATGCAGTTCTGCAAATTATGCCAAAAAAGGTTTTCGACACAATGCATGTGGTAAAAAACAGAAATACCGATGCAAAGACTGCAAAGCGTGGTTTGTCAAAGACGATGGATTTAAGCGTATGAGGCATAAGCCAGAAGACATCACTCGT
>JAHILE010000046.1 GCA_018897155.1 Nanoarchaeota archaeon
ACCCCGCAGCTCTGCTGCGGCTGGGATTTTGAGAACTGAACGTTCTCAAAAGCTTCGAGCGATTGGCGAGATGATTTTGAGGTTTGGAGTCCTCAAATCATGCCGCTCTTGCGGCAAGCTTTTCAACCCGATAACGTTTGTGAATGGTTGAAAAAGCCGAGAGCGAACGAATTTTGAGGAATTGAAGGAGTCCTCAAAAGCTGAGAACGCAAGTGAACAGAGTTCGCGAACGGATGCGCAAATTTTAGGCAATTTCTTTACTAAACTTTTAGCGTTCAGTTACAAAGAATTCAAATAAAATTACAAAATATAAATATCGTAAAGCCCAATATACTCGTATGAATAAAGAACAGCTGATGGTGCACCTTAAAAGAAGCGGTTATCTCAAATCGCCGGAAGTGATTGCAGCGTTTGAAAAAACCCCGCGCGAGAAGTTCATCCCGGAAGGGCTCAGCCATATGGCTCATGAGGACACGCCTATTCCAATAGGCTATTACCAGACCATCAGCGCGCCTCATATGTATGCGATCATGCTTGAGCTTGCAGAAATAAAAAAAGGCGAGAAAGTCCTTGAAGTCGGCACAGGAAGCGGATACGGCGCGGCATTGATTTCAAAGCTTGTCGGGCAAAAGACGTATGTTGATTCAATTGAGATAATCCCGGAGCTTGCTGAAGTTGCAAAGCAGAATTTGGCGCACTCAAAGATAAAAAACGTCAAAGTGATTGTCGGCAACGGAAACTTAGGGCTTGCGGCAGAGGCTCCATTCGACAAGATAATTGTTACGGCAGGCGCGCCGGAAATTCCAAAAGAGCTTGTCAGGCAATTGAAAGAGGGCGGCAAAATAGTGATTCCTGTCGGAACTCCTGCATTTCAGGAGCTTCTTGTCGGAGTAAAACGGAACGGAAAAATAGAATACACGACTCACGGCGAGGTTATTTTTGTGCCGCTGGTGAAGAAGGAATGAAACTTATTTTTAAACTATTGTGTTCAAAGATACGTTATGAAATTCAAAAAAATTATTACTATCGGCATCGGTGATTCGAAATTGGATGAATCATATTGGAAAAAGATGGACACATTGACCGAAAAAAGAATATCCCTTCCAAAAGACAGCCCAGAAATCAGGAAACATTTGGAAGATGCTGATTGTGTTCTTGTCAATCCTTTCGTGTTTAAGTTTGATAAAGATTTGATTGATTTAGCGAAAAAACTAAGGTTTATCGGTGTTTTAGCAACGGGCTACAATGCAGTTGATTTCGAATATGCTGCAAAAAAGAATGTTGTTGTTTGCAATATTCCTGGCTATAGTACAGAAGCTGTTGCTGAACTTGCTTTTGCATCAATCCTGAATCATATGAGGGATTTGGATAAAGCAAAGGCTCAAATTAAATCATGCGACTATTCCGAGCCCGTTTTCTCAAATTGCCATGAGAATGAGGCGTTTATAGATAAACTAAAATCTAATGCAGTATTAATCAACCTTGCACCAAACGAATTAGTCGATCTTAAGGCATTAGAGAATCGACTAAAAAAAGGCGACATAACCTACATTTTTGACCATCCGGATGAACTTACTGTAGAACAAGCAAACCAGCTTTCAAAATACAAAGCATGTATTATATATCCGCCAATAGGATTTCAGACAGAAGAAGCAAGAATTGCAAAACAAGAGATTTTTGTTGCAAATATCGAGAACTTTTTAAAATGCGCGCCAACGAATAAAGTCAATTGAGATGCTTTTCGAGAATTTATGGGGTGCTTCAAAGTGATTTTGGATTCATAAATATATTCTTTCTTTGCCATATTAATTATATGCCGTATGATGTCGAAATTACAGAGACTGCAAAAAAGGAATTGAAGCGGTTCAATTCAGAGATATTGCAGCATTTTTCAAAGAAAGTGGAAAAAATACGCGTTAATCCTAAAATTTTCGGCAAGCCTTTAAGAAGTGAATATTTCGGCATTTGGGAATATTATTTTGAGAAACGCTTCCGGATTTTGTTTAAAATAGATGAAACCAGAAGCACAATAATCATTATTGGCATAAAGCACAAAGATTGGTTTTAAAGACCGAGCTCTTTTTTTACAGAATCCCATTTACAAACTCTTCCTTCAACAATGTCTTTTTCAGAAGCATTTATTGTATTTTTTAAATCCAGCGTTTCAAGTTGCTTTAATTCCTCTTCAGATATGAGTATTAATTTATTAGGATCTATTCCGGTCGCAGACTTAATTTTAAGGTAATCGGTACGGCATAAATTGAGTTTAAAGGGTGTCTGTTTCCTTGTTGATATGATTTTCATAGTAATCTAATGTCTATAGAAGTATTTAAGTCTTTATTTTTTCATCCATCCGTATCAGTATGCAAAAACTTCCATCCGCCTTTCTTCTTTTTGCTATCGTCTTCTTTCGGCGCGTCTTTTTTCTCCGGAATGTTTTCGACAGTAACTGATTCGATGCGCCCGACTTTTGCAACGATTTCATTCAGCCTTGTCTTTTCCTCCTCGTCAACAGGGAACGCAGCCTCGAATCCGGCATGGTGCTTATCCTGCTCGTATCGCGGTATTATGTGGATGTGAAGATGATGAACCGCCTGGCCTGAAAGCTCGCCGTTATTCGAGCCGATTGTGAATGCTTTTGCGCCAAGAGTTTTTGTCAATGCGCCAGCGACTTTTTTTACAACAAGAAATATTCCGCGGACCTGGTTGTCCGGCAGTTCAAGCAAAGTTGATGCGTGGTGTTTTGGAATCACCAGCGCGTGTCCCTTCATTCGCGGATTGACATCAAGGAACGCAAGAAAATTCGCATCCTCATAAATCTTGAATGCAGGGATTTCGCCTCCGATAATCTTACAGAATACGCAATCAGACATAACACTCACAAAGCATAGTATATACTAATCTTTATTTGTGTTCAACTTAATTTAAACGTTGCGCAACAATATCATGTTATGAATGAACTTGCGCTGGGATGTGCCTCTCTTGATAAGCTTCTTGGAGGAGGCCTTGAATCAGGGATTGTAACCAATGTTTACGGCCTTCCGGGTGCGGGAAAGACAAATTTCGCTCTTCAGGCATCTGTTGCATGCATCAGAAGTGGAAAAAAAGCTATTTTCATAGATACTGAGTCCGGGCTTTCACCCGAAAGATTTTTCCAGATGAAAAACACAGAAGAAGACCTCAAAAAAATCCTGATTATAAAGCCGCGCGATTTCAAAAGCCAGAGCGACATAATCAAAAGCCTTGACGCCATGATTGCAAAGGAAAAAGCAGGGTTGGTTGTTGTTGATTCTATTGTCGGGCTTTATCGGGTTGCTGCGCACGGAGAAAAAAGAAATGAAGCTAACCAGGAATTGACATGCCAGTTTGTCGCGCTTGCGCAATTGGCCGAAAAGTTCAAAATTCCGGTTCTTGTGACGAATCAGGTATATGCGGTTTTTGACTCTGATGACATAGAGCTTGTCGGAAAAGACCTGCCGAAATATTACTGCAAGGCATTGATTCACATCGAGAAAAAGGGTTCCGGAAGAAGGCGCGCAACCTTGATCAAGCACAGGCACAGGCCAGAAGACACTTTTGCAGAATTCGATATACGCGACGAAGGCCTTGTTGACGCAGAGAAGAAGTTTGGGCTATTTTAAGACAAAATCATCTATTTGTAGTAATGTTGTATCTATATTGTGGTATTCTCATATATTGATTATAAAATAACTTTGTGTATGGCTGTTTCTGAAATTCCTGAAATCGAAGTTAAGTCAAAATTGAAAGAAATCGAAAAGAAGGGGTTTATAAAATCTCTCCGGAAAAGCGATACTGGAATTGGATTTACTCTTGAAACTGAAATGGGGATAAAAGAAAACAATACTAAGGGCGGAGATTTAACGTATAATGGCAAAATGGTCGAGTTAAAAGCACAAAGATCGCATGCGACATCTAATATTACCTTATTTACAAAAGAAGCGAGCATAAGGCATTTGAATGATGTTGAATTGCTTAGAAAATACGGATATTCTGATGTAAACGGCCGTGTCGGACTCAAAATAACGCTTACAACTAATGGATTTAATCCTCAGAATTTTATGCTGGCAATAGACGAGAAAAACAATCTGCTGAGCCTCACACATAAAAATGATGGCGCGATTTGGTCATATACTTTTAATGAATTGTTGGAAAAATTGAAAAAGAAATTATCTGAAAATTTACTTATTGTTCTTGCGGATAGTGAAAAAAGGAAAGATGGTGAATATTTCCATTTCAACAAAGCATATCTGCTTTCAGACATTAGCATGGATAAATTCTTAGGGTTGCTCAAAGACGGAAAATTAGTAATCGAATTTAGGATGCATTTGAAGCCGAACAGCATTTCAAGAAATCATGGTACTGGATTCAGATTAAATGAACGGTACATACCTGAATTATATGCGAAAAAAGAAGTGCTTCTCGGATAATTATTTCTTTTGTAAAATTACGACATATTCTTCATTCATTGTAACTGCATGGTTGCCTTTTATATTGGTCGGACTGTTTATTCGAGGCATTCTCTTATGAGGTATATTTCGTATATATGTTTTAATATGGTCGTAATCTCCATAAGCTTGGAATAATTCAGTTATTATTTTATCCGTCGGGATTTTTACACCCTTAACAGTTCTATTTCCCACAACAAAGCATAAATGACCGTTAGCTTTCATTACACGATTTAATTCAGCTATGCATTTATTGAAATCTACATAAAAACTTAAAACATCCTTTGCGCGAGTTTCATCTTGTATTTTAATCATATTTAGCACATCATTTAATGTTTGTGAATTTAATTTATGTTCCATAGTTTTCGTTGGTTCTCCGCCCAAACTAACTTTGTCGATAGAAATGACTTTCTCGTTTTCATATCCGAGCCACTGCAACGCAAGCCGTGAGAATTGACCGTATGCTACGGTTGTTCTGCTATCGCCATAAGGTGGAGACGTTACGATAATATCTACAGAATTGTCTGGAATTGAGGTTCTATTTCTTGTGTCTTGCGCCAATATATCGACATTACAGTTATATCGCGCTTGACTATACGTACTCATTCCAATTATATTTTTAGTCGCTATCTTCAAAAATTCAGAAATTGCGTCTGGACTATGCTGTTTAAGTTCTTCTGAATTAATTCTATATAATTTGTATTCTCTGCTTCTCGTATTAGAAACCTTTCTCACGGTTTCAGAAAAGGCGACTTTAAAGAAATCTTTTATATCTTTTTCCAATAATGGATTGCTTGTAGTAATTCGTTCAATTTCATATTTAATCAAGTTTAAATCATCTATTGCCTGCGGTTTAAACCAAAAATCAATATTATAGAAATTTGGTCCCATTATTTTAAGCGTTTTATTATGCAACGCTTTTTTACTATCTCTGGTTTTTGAGATAATTTGAGCCAAACTATCGCTCAAAATTTGCGTAGCTATTGGCGTTGTTTTTACTTTTGCAATTAACAAAGCCAAAGGGTTTATATCGATACCATAACATTTCTTAAAATTTTCGTGCAGAGTGGCTTCCACAAGAGCAGTTCCAGAACCCATAAATGGATCGAGAAGAACTTTTGAGTTGCCTCCATAAATTCTTATCAATCTCTTTGCAATCTGCGGAATCATCATTGCAGGATACGTATGAAAACCGTGGGTGGCATACTTAGTGTGTTCATTTTTAAAATCCCAACTAGTATCTAAAATCTTTTTTTCACTTAGCGTCCCCACCACCTTTGTCAACTCGCTTGAGGACATTCTTTCCAAAGTCAGTAATCTGGTAAAGTCTTCCCTTTTTACTATCTGCATTTAGGCACACCACCATTTCATTTTCTCTTAAATCTTTCAAAAACATACTCACATGATTTAGTCGTATTTCAATATCTCTTGAAATTTCCGCAGGAGTTTTAATACGTTCTTCGATTGATTTCAATATCTTATATCGGTAAGCTGATGACTTGATAAGAGACATGCCGTTAATTAATGTCTGCTTCATGTATCTATTTTAGGTGTAAAGTGTATTAAGTCTTTAACACAATATTAGTACAATTTAAGTATAAATAGCTTTCGGACACTAAATATTTTGTCTTCTATGTATATAAGGGTATTCAGTTGGGTTTGCCGATAGAACACTATTCGTTCTTGAGAATACATATCAATTTAATTTTTCTTTAAACGCATCCACAATATTCTGATTCCGGTAGTGATGCATAAAATCGGCAATTTGATTTTCATTCAGGCCTCTTCTTTTTGCTTCGGCTTCAAGCTCTCCGTAAAGCCCAAAATCAGCAATTCCTGAAGGCGGATTCTCGCTTGATTTCTCCTCTGCTGCATGCGGCGCAAAATCGCTTGCAAGATAGACTCGATTGTATAATCCGTCATTCTTAGAAAGATTGAACAAAAAATCAAGCAATTCTTTTTGATTTGCGCTGTCTCTTATCGGAGGATTGCATTTGTGTTTTTTGGCATCCTCAACGCTCATTAGCTTCATATGCTCTGTTGAGCGCAGAATGTGGTGCGGCGTAAGCTCAAAACCAATGTCAAATGTGCGCGCCTTATCATTAAGCGCGGTTCGTATCAGACTGATTGTCTCTGCATGCGAAACATGGCATATCTGGAGCCTGCCTTTAAATCCGGCATTTTTTGCGAATTCAATCTGTTTTTTCACAGAATCGTATTCCGCTTTTGCAGGGCGCGCATCAGCCCATGTCCACGGTTCGCACGAGTTGAATTTGTGCTTATGCAGCTTTATTATTTCCGGATGCTCGCAGTGCACTGCAAGAACGCCGGTGTAGCCTGCGTCCGAGAGTGCGCAGTATATTCTCCCCTGTTCTGCCTCGTTTTCTACTGCCAAGTTTCCGGTTGATTCTCCTGCAAAGAGCTTTAAGCCGACTACATTTTTGTTTTCTTTTACAATCTGCACTGCTTTTTTTATCTGCTCTAAATCAGAAGTCAGTCCGACATAAAGGCGGTAATTTTCAGAAATTCCGCGTTTTTCAGCAAGATTAATGCGCTCCTGGACTCTTTCGCGCGTGGTGACCGGCCTTGGCAGATTCGGCATATCAAAAAAAAGCCCGATGCCTGCTTTTTTGCCCTGAGCGACAACATCCGCCATTGTCGCCTTGTGCGCCCATTCCTCGTCGCGCATGTGGACGTGCGGGTCGATGTAGTATGATGGTTTCGAGTTCATAAATTACGCCTTCACTCTTCTTCCTGCCTTGTCAAGTTTTTCAGTTCCAAACGCGCTTAGCTCTTTCAGTTCGCTTGACGCCATGACATTTTTCTTGCAAATTCTTACGCTTCCGCACGCGCATGAGCCGCAGATTCCGATGCCGCATTTCATATAACGCTCAAGAGAAGCCTGCATCGGCACATTGTTTTTTTCGCATATTGCAAGAAGCTTGAACATCATAATTTCAGGCCCGCATGTGTATACGCAGTCGTATTTGTTTTTTCCGAGCATTTCATCGGCGATTCCTGTTACAAATCCTTTTACTCCGGCTGAGCCGTCGTCTGTGGCTATCGATACGTTCGTTGCCTTTTCCAGCCTATCTTTGAAAAGCAATTTATCCGCTGACCTTGCCCCTAGTATCGCGTCGATTTTTATCTCCTTTTTCGCGGCGTTCTCTGCCAGAAGCGCGAGAGGGATTGTTCCCCTGCCGCCGCATACAAGCAGGATGTTTTTCCCGGTGATTTCAAAGCCGTTTCCATACGGACCCCTTATGCCTATATGGTCGCCGATTTTTGAGTCGTATAACGCGCGAGTTCCATCTCCAACAGCTTCGACGGTTATGCCAAAAGTGCCGTCAGAATCAGAAGTATACGATGCTGCTAGTGGAAATTCATCTACTCCTGGCACCCAGACCATGAAAAATTGTCCGGGTTGTGCTTGCGCCAATTTTTCACTCTCGAAGAAAAAGCTTCTGCAGTCTTTTGTCTCGTCAACAATCTTTTCGATTTGCAGCGTTGGGTTTTTCATTTTAGAGCAATCCCCCGTATTTCTTCGAGATTTTTATGCCCTGAATCTTCCAGATATTTCTGTATTTCTGAGTTGATTTTTTTGAATGCTTCTAAATCATGATGCATAATCGAGGTTCCCACCCCGACAGCAGTTGCACCTGCCATTATAAACTCCAGGGCATCTTTCCCGCTGTAAATTCCTCCGGTGCCAATAATCGGCAGCGTCGTGTTTTTTGCAATTTGGTAAACTGCTCTTAATGCTATCGGTTTTATTGCAGGCCCGCTGACGCCTCCTTCTTTATTTGAGAGAACGGGCCTTCCTGTATGCACATCTATCAGCATTCCGGGCCCAACAGAATTCGAGCAGGTGATCATATCAGCGCCCGCAGCTTCCACAATTTTTGCGATTTCCGCAATCTTGAATTCTGCCGTCAGCTTGATTATCACCGGCACAGAAACATTTTTCTTGACAGCTCCGACAACGCTTCTTGCAAGTTCTCTATTATATTGAATATTCGCTCCAAGCCCCGCTTCTGCATGAGGGCATGAGAAATTGAGTTCCAGCGCATCCGCGCCGGCATCTTCACAGCATTGGGCGACTTTAATGAACTCGTCTGTGTCTTTGCCGCCGACGCTCGCAATCAATAAAATGTTTGCCGCCTTTGCAATGCGTATCTCTTTTGCGCTTTCTTCAATACCGGGGCATGGAAGGCCGATACAATTCAAGAGGCCGTGTTCATATTCAGCCACAACAGGGCTTGTGTTCCCGTCCCTTTGCTCAAGAAATATGGTTTTTGTCGTTACTGCTCCTGCTCCGGCATTTGCGACATTTATGAGTAATTCTCCGGTAACGCCAAGAATTCCTGATGCAAGAATAACAGGGCTCTTCAGGCGCATGTTTTTCAGCGTTACTGACATGTCGGGCATAAGAATGATTAATGAATTAAATATTTAAACGCGTTGGAATAGTTATGAAAGTAATTTATACTTTCAAATCCATTACGGATTATGACTTTAAGTGATTCCATTGAGTATTGGATTGGAAAACTTGAGTCTTTAGACCCTTTTGAAAGAGCCTATTTTTACGTAGTTATTTTCTTAGCACTTCTCGTACCATTTATAGAATATTCTGCTATCGCTAACGTGAATCAGAAAATAGGTAATTACGAAAATCAAATAGAAAATATGAGCACCATCATTGATTATGGAATGTATCTTGATACGCTTACCGAAGTGGATAAAATGGTCTCATACAGCTTGTCTATTCAACAGGGAGAAACATCATTTGGCAACATGAGCGACGAAACAAAAGTACTTCATACGCGTGTTGAGACCAGATATTTTGACATGTGCCGCAACCTTAATCGAGCATCTCAATATACGAACGTAACGATTAATTGCTTGAAATTATCAACTGTTGAAAGGGCACGCGACATGACAGAATTCAATAAATTTAATCAGACGCGAATAACATTGTACACTACGCGTGGAGATTTAAAGACAAAGGTATTGGAACTAAAATCAGAGAAAGAAGATATAACAACTTTGCGTAATGTTGTGTACGTATTATTGGTCTTTTTATCTGGCTTGGGTAGTGTATTTGCGTATGCCAACGATAAAACTAATTCAAAAAAATAAACTTCATTACTCAAACCCCATTTTCTTTCCCCAGTCCGCAGGACTTTTATTCCACTCAAGAATTCGCGCGATTTCTTCCTGCGGTATGTAATTCAATTTGCCTGCAACCTGGACCAATGTGCTGAAATTTGAAAGTGTGACCGGAGTGCAGTTTGCCTGTGCGAAGTTGTTTTTCGCGCGCTCCATCTCATAAGTTATTATTGCAATGGCATGAGTCACTATCCCTCCGGCTCCACGCACTGCAGAAACAGCGTCTATTATGCTGCCGCCGGTTGATATCAGGTCTTCTACAATGAGAACTTTTTGCCCGCTTTTGAGCCTGCCTTCAATAGTGTTGTTTTTCCCGTGTTCCTTTGCGCTTGACCTGATGTATATCATGGGCTTTTTCATCGCATCTGCGATCCATGCCGCGTGGGGAATGCCGGCAGTAGCAACGCCGCCGACAACATCGAAATCGACGCCATTTTCTTTTATTGTTTGCATGAAGTATTCAACTATTTTTTCTCTTTTGGCGACATCTGAAATTATAATCCTGTTGTCGCAGTAAATCGGGCTGAGTATGCCGGATGCAAACCTGTACGGCTTTTGCGGGCTTAAAGTGACTGCGTTTATCTCAAGCAATATTTTTGCAACATCTTCTGCGATTGTCATATGATTACCATTTATCCAAAATTAAAATTATGCGCGTATTCTTTTCAGATACGCATTCCATCCGGCATCCCGGTATTCTTTTGCCATTTCTTTCGGATTGCCAGAGCCGTAAATGCCGCGCCCGACAATTATCGCATCGCTTCCAGCAAGCACGGCATCCTCGGGAGTTGCGTATTTTTGCCCGAGTTTATCGCCCTTGCTTTCCAGCTGCACTCCTGGCGTAAGTATCGCATGCCCTTCAAATGAAATGGATGAAAGTTTTTGCAGTTCGCAAGGATCGCTTCCTGTTCCGATATATCCTGCAATCGCATCCTTTTTCGTATTTGCTATCTGGACGCATTTTTTTGTATATTCTCCTTGCGCAAAAGTTCCCTCGCTTGACATCTGCGCAAGCACCAGGACTCCTCTTTCAATCCCGTCATTTTTTTCTTTTGCAACGTTCCAGATGGCATCAATTATCGCAGGGCCCGGAACAAGGTGCACATTGACAATGTGCGCCCAGTCTGCAATCTTGTACATTCCGCCGGAATACTGCATTCTTACTGTATTTCCAATGTCTGCAAACTTTCTGTCCTCGAAAATTATGAAGTTGTGCTTTTTAGAAATCGCGATAAGTTCCTGTATAACTTCAGGAGAAAAATTATTCCATATGTCAACGTGCGTCTTAAAGACAGCAATATCTGCTCCAAGAAGTTCTGCAAGCTCAAGAATTTCGTTTGCATCAGTATGGTCTGCAGCAATCGCAAGGTTTGTTTTTTTCTTTGCCATCAGATTGAAAAGATTTCGGGCTGCCGGGTTAACCGCCATTTTAGCCCTTTCTTCGTAAGTGAGTTTCAGCTGCGAATCCATTAAATTATATCTCCATGCTAAAGTTTAAATCTTTTCGCAAACTTCGTTTGCTCTAAGCTTTAAATCCATTCAAAGCATGAATTTAAATACATTTAAATACAACGCTGTATTGGTGTAAGATGTTTCTAATTCCCGGTTCGAATTCGCGCGCATTGGCAGAAAAAATTTCTTCTTTGTCAAATGTACCTATGGCCAAGGCTTCGTTAAAAAAATTTCCCGACGGCGAGAATTACATACGCATTGATTCGGATTTATCAGGCCGTGATGTTTTTCTCGTTGCATCAATGTTTCCGGACCAGAATAGCTCTCTCATGGAATTTTTGTTTTTGGCAGACGCCTGCCGTGATTGCGGCGCGAAAAAGATAACTGCGATAATTCCGTATTTTGCATACGGAAGGCAGGATAAGCAGTTCCAGAAGGGAGAAGCACTGTCACTAAAAACCCTTGCAGGACTGTTTAAGGCAGTCGGAATACAGAAGATAATTACGCTCGAGTCGCATTTTCACAGAAAGCCGGAAAATTTCGATTTTTTCGGCATTCCGGCAACAAATATTTCAGCAGGCAAGGCATTGCTTGAGGATATAAGAAAAAACATTTGCACTGATTATATGGTAATCGGCCCGGATATTGAGTCAGGCAAGACAGTCGAGTTTGCCACAGGCAAAAAAACCGTTTTTGAAAAGGTAAAGATATGCCCTGAATGCAAAAAGCCCGCAATAGACTGCAAATGCGGCGGGGAACGCAAACGATATGAGGTAAAGGAACTTAAAAGCGAAGCCGATTTTCGCGGCAAGAATGTTGTCATACTTGATGATATGATTGCATCCGGAAGCACAATGATTAAGGCGGCGGAAAAGGTGCGCGCGCAGGGGGCGAAAAAAGTAATCTGCGCGGCAACACATGGATTATTCATCGGAAATTCCCTCAAAGTTTTGCAGGAAAAATCGGATTATCTCATAGTCACAGACACAATAGAAACTCCAGTAAGCGCGATTTCTGTTGCGGATTTGATTGCAGAGGAGATAAAACAAAAATAATTTGTGCCGAATATGCAACCGCGCATTTTTTAAATTCACTGATTAAATAAACTACTTGGATGAATTGGTCATTTTTATGGCAGAACATCACTTCAAATTTATTGAAAAAGGCAACTTGGGTTTGATCGGCCTGGGCGTAATGGGTCAAAACTTAGTGCTGAATCTGGAAAGCAGGGGATTCTCAGTTGCAGTTTATAACCGCACGGTTTCTGATACAGAAGCGTTTATCGCAGGAAAAGCAAAGGGCAAAAAAATCCTCGGCGCGAAAACGCTCGAGGAATTCGCAAAAAAGCTCGAGACTCCAAGAAAAATACTTCTTATGGTAACTGCTGGCGACCCGGTGGACGCCGTGATTAATCAGCTTTTACTTCATCTAAGCGAAGGCGACATCGTAATCGACGGAGGAAATTCATTTTTCAAAGACACCATTCGAAGGACAAAGGCACTTGTTGAGAAAAAAATCCACTTTATAGGCATGGGAATTTCAGGAGGGGAAAAAGGCGCATTGATTGGGCCTTCTATTATGGCTGGCGGCTCGGAGTATTCCTGGAAGCACATAAAGCCGCTCTTCGAAACAATTGCTGCCAAAGCGTTTGACGGCTCGCCGTGCTGCGCGCATATCGGAGGAGATGGTGCGGGTCACTATGTCAAGATGGTGCATAACGGCATAGAATATGCGGACATGCAATTGATCGGCGAGGCATACCAGCTGCTAAAAGAGGGCGCGGGACTGACAAATGAAGAAATGAGCGATATTTTTGCAGAATGGAATAAAGGCGAATTGAATTCTTATCTTATAGAAATCACTTCGGCAATACTGAAAAAGAAAGACGAAGAAATCGGAAAGTACATAATTGATTTGATTCTTGATGAAGCAGGGCAGAAAGGAACCGGAAAATGGGCTTCGCAAAGCAGTTTGGATATCGGCGTTCCGGCATACAACCTGAATATGGCGGTTCTATTGAGATACATGTCCACTTCAAACAAAGAAAGAGAAAGCGCAAGCAAAATGCTGTCCGGACCAAAAATCAAAACGCGAAAAGACAAGGAAACTTTTGCAAAAGAAGTGCATGACGCGCTTTATGCATCAAAACTATGCGCTTATGCGCAGGGGTTTTCATTGATGGCTGCCGCATCCAAAGAACATGGCTGGAATCTGAATTTTCCGGAAATCGCGCGAATCTGGGAAGGCGGATGCATTATCCGGGCAGAACTTCTCGAAAATATTCGCTCTGCATTTTCCGGCAATCAGAATATTTCCAACCTGCTCTTGGATGTGCATTTCCGGGAAAAAATATCCGACCTTCAAAGCAATTGGAGAAAACTAATAGCATTTGCTGTTGAAAACGGCATACCTGCAACAGGTATCTCATCTGCTTGCGCGTATTATGACAGCTACAGATGCGCAAGGCTACCTACAAATCTTATTCAGGCGCAGAGGGATTTTTTTGGCGCACACACTTACAAACGAATCGACAAGGAAGGGAGCTTTCACACTGAATGGGAACCAAAAGAAGGCGACGATTCTGCCAAGTATAAACTCGGAGTTGTCGGAACAGGGCACTGGGTAAGAAGGCTGCATCCGTCAATAAAAAAAAGCAACAAATTATTGCTTCATAAGGGCGCAGGCGTCACACGGTTTGAAGATAAGAAAGCAGTTCTTGATGAATACAATATAACCAAGGACAGGTATTTTCAGATTCCATCTGTTGCAGAATTGCCTTTAGAATTCTTCAAGGATTTGGATGCTGTGCAAATTGCAAGTTATAACCAATTCCACCACGAACAGACAAAGCAATCTCTTGCGCACGGAAAAGTCACAGTGGTTGAAAAAACATTTGCAACAGAGCGAAAAGGCTTTGATGATATGATTGATTTCATAAAAAAGAACGGCCATGAGAAAAAAGTATACCCTCATCTTCATTATCTTTCAAAAGCGCTCACAAGGAGCCTGGCTGAAATATTGCCCGAAGCGCTAAAAAACTACGGAAAAATAACTTGCGCAGCGGGTACATTTGTTGAGGAAACCCGTGAGGAAGATATGCGGAGAACGTGGCTCCTTAAGCCCGAGAACGGCGGCATATTCCTGGATTGGATACATCCTGTCGAGGTTTTGGCAAAGTTTTGCGGGGCGAATTTTTTGGAATGCAAAAGCATCGAACCATACATAGTCAATCCCGCATATGATACTGTCAATCCCACAGGGCTTTGCGCGAGATTTAAAATAAGCGGCAGTGCATTTACAAAAGATGCGTTCGCAACAATAAGGGTTGGAAAAGGCTTTCCTGCAGGAGTTACATACAAGTCCTTGAGGCTGTTTTTTGAGAAAAGCGTGGTTCTTGACCTTAATTACATCTCATCCGAAGAAGAGTTCCAGACGGGCCTAAGAGGCGCATGGGAACTTGCGGAACTTGACGGCGATAAAAAGACCGTATTAAAGAAAGGAACCCCGGAAGGGCCCCTTTCATATGATTTTTTGGTAAAAAATATGCTGAATATGATTGACGGAAAAGAGCCGCCGCTTTCAATAGATGAAATCAAGAGAATCTATGAGCCGGTGTGGCAGGTTCAGGAAGCTGCAAAGGGCCTTGTATCCATTTCAGAAAAAAAATCGGTTGAGCAGTTTATAAAAGACGCTTTGGAGAAAGCCAAGTAAGTTATGCAGGCACAGTACGGGAAAATTATGCAAACTCAAAAAATCATGAAAATCAATGATTTTCAAGCTTTTCAGTCTCTTGCGAGCCTGAAAATCGCAATAGCATCAGACCACGCAGGGTTCCGGCTAAAGGAGATAATTAAAACTCATCTTTCTGCGCTCGGATATGAATACAAAGATTTTGGGACTGATAAGGAAGAGCCTGTGGACTATTCAGACTTTGCCTATCTTGTGAGCGAGGAGGTTTCTAAGAAGAATTTTGAGCGCGGCATTTTGATCTGCGGCACGGGGCTTGGAATGTGCATAGTTGCCAATAAACTGCAGGGTATACGTGCGGTTTCCTGCCATAACATAAAGACTGCAAAGCTCTCAAGAGAACATAATGATTCCAATATCCTGACGCTTGGCGGGCGAACGATGAATCCGGAAAGCGCGAAAAAAATCGTTTCTGTCTGGCTAACTGCTGAATTTGAAGGCGGAAGGCATGCAAGAAGAATTAATAAGATCAAGACAATTGAAGAGAATTCCATGAAATCATAATTTATCTATGCCCGCCAAAAGCGGTCCGAAGCGCGCCGAATGTTTTATTTTTCAGTTTGGGTTAATACCCCGCATCTCTGCTGCAGTTGAGATGCGCAAATTTTAGGCAATTTCTTTATGCCTCGCAAAAATTGCGCGCAAATCCTTAACCCGTTATTGTGTCGTATTAGTGAGTATTTATATCTTTTCAGTTAACATTTGTTTATATGCTATTAGCTGGTTTCGATAACTTAAAACGCCAGGGCGTTCTTCTGCGGGGTTTCCCCTTCTAATTGGCTCGTCAAATTATGGATTTTACGATCAACGACATTCTTTTCACTTCCAGTCTTATCAACAATAGTACTTACATACATAAACTACACCTCATCATAATATGTCTGCATAATCTACATATACTTCTTCATAGATTATACAATAAGTAACTACTACTTGGTTATATCTAATGAGATACCCGAATAATGCGGGCTACCCCTCGCTGAAGCTCGGGGTTTCTACCGCCCGCATTACCTCAGTTGCCTAAAACAACGTTTCCTGCATCTCTCGCGTTTTTTTCCATTGATTTCCTTTGCTGTTATCGATGTAGTTTTTTACAGCGTCTGCACTTACACTGCCAATGCTTCTGTAGAACACACCTCTGCTCCACAATCGCAGATATCTTTGTAAAGAAGGCATTTTATCTCTTATGTAATGAAAAGTACCGCCCTTTATCACAGCACATATTCTCAAAATCGACTTTCTTGGAGGGCAAGAGATAAAGAGATGCACATGGTCTGGCATCACTTCAAAAGTAAACAGGTCTATACAGTTGTTTTTGCAGACCTGTTTTATGCCTTCTTCGCACAATCTTTTCGTCGGTTCGTATCTGAAAACCGGATATCTGGCTCTTGGTATGATGATTACATGATACCAATTTTGGCCTTTGCTGTGGCTACAGCTTTTTAAATCAGAGCTCACACGATTCATTTGTAACACCTCATATGCGTTTTTCACTGTTGGAAAACGTGTATGAGCTCATACTGCACCAAATTCGCTATGCAAAGAACTGTTTAGAACGAGTTTTAAAAAAGCTATTTATGGCGCCTTCGGCGCCTTTTGGCTCACCTCGAACTGAAGCACCGCGCTAAAGGCGAGGAATCGCCAAAAGAATGTTATTATTTAAATACATTTCTATTGAAGAAGATATATTATGCAGAATAGAAAAGCCCTGATTTCGGCAACAACTGCGCTTTTTTACCCAAAAAAAGGAAATCAGGATGAGTGTGCATCACTTCTTTGCCGACCTGCCCCGATTTCATTTATCTCCTTCATTTCCTTCATCTCATTCATCTCCTTCAGAACCCGTTCTACAATCCTCTTCGGCTCGTCATCATAAATTACGGTTCCGCCTTTCTTCGCGCATTTTGCTATAATCTCAGGTATCAATTCAGAAATTCCGCCGGTTCCGCGCAAAACTCCGATTACTTTTCCTTCGTCGTATGCAATTGTAAACTCGTTCAAAGTCCCTATTCTTCCTGCAATTAGAATCACTGCGTCGCAGCTCCTGACAAACGTTACGTTGCGCCCTTTTTTTCCTGCGCCGGTAAAGATCAGAATGTCATGATTTTCTGTTGGCATGTTATGCAATTTCACATGCTCCTGGAGATTCGCTGCAGGCGATATGCCGACAACAAAGCCATTCTTTTCCTTTGCGCCGCAGGCAGCCTCATAAGGAATTCCTGTTGTTGCGCCGGTAAGCAAATAGCATCCGCGCAGCGCTATTTCTTCTCCGACACACCTTGCTTTTTGCAGGACCGTATCATCCGAACTCATTGCCGAGCCTATAACTCCGATTTTCATACATTCACCATCCGCCTGGGGGATGAAAAGCTTCGAACGAAGTGAGATGATTTTATATTTCATGTTTTTCTTCACATTTCAAAAGCATAATTTATCCCATTATTCAAATTCTTTCTTTCACCCAGTCCAGAAATCTTTTCGTTCTTACCAAAAGCATATGCGCTTCTTCTTTTGAAGCGTTTTTCTCAGTGTATCCGAATTCTCCTCGTTTTGTCAAAGCTTCGCTTATAATATCGCGCTTTGATTCCCTTCCTGCCGCAGCCTGTATGTGCAACTGTATCGCTTCCCGGTGATCCTTGCTCGGACGCCTTCCAAGCGCGGCGATACATAATGAATCGTTGGCAAGGATTATTGACTGGCTGGCGTTAAATACTGCAACATCGAATCTGCTCTTTTCAAATTCGTCCAACGAAGCTGCATAAAAATTCTCTGCTTTGTTAAAATAGCTGGCTGCTTCGTCTTTTCTAACGTCCCTTACCATAAATAAGTTCCTCCATGCTTTTGCCAAAAATGGTTTTTCCGTTTGCCATCACATCGATTATAAATGCTTCAGAAGATTTTCTTTTTAGTTCGGCTATTGTCATAGTTATTGTTGAAACCGGAAAACCGTATTTTTCTGTTAGTTCGGCATCTATTTTTGAGATGCTATTTCTATCTAATTCTTTTTTCAAAACAATCAAAAAATCTATATCGCTCCTAGTTTTTAATTCGCGCAAAGCCGAGCCGAATAGCACTATGCTTTTTATATTCTTCATTTTTTTTGCATTTAATACAAAATCGCCTGCGACCAAATCGGCCAGTTTTCTCTCTTTTTCAAACATTTCCAAGATTATTCTTGCCAGATAATTTGAATTACTCAGTCTGAATATAGATCCTTTGCCGACTTTTTTCGATTCCAATACGCCCGCATCCGCCAAGTATTTTAAGCAGTCACTGGTTCTGGACACTGAGAGATTCAAAGCCTTTGCTATTTGAATTGCCTGAAAATCAGTGCCCGAAAATTTTGAAAAATATCTCATTATTTTTGTTCTGACTCCTGAATTTAGTATGTCTTCGATCATACGCTCTACATATGCAGCAGTATTTATAAACGTTACGATTTATCGTAATACATTACGATTTATCGTTTCAGCCGATCATGTCGACAAATTCATTTACAATTCTTTTGAAATCATTAATATCATAATATTGCGCGTGTCTACCCTTCGGACGGTAATCTGTAATCATGCCTCGCACATACTTAGAAACGCGCTCAGCAGGTACATTATATACTCCAAGAACCCATAGACCGTCATCAATAGCATGCGATATTTCTGCACCAACGCCATGGCTTGCATCGCTCATCTCTGCAACAAGGAGATAACATTGCTTTATCCAGTCACGGTCTCTTCGATAAACAGATGTTTCAGAAAGCTTATCTTCTTTTTCAAGTATGCCTTCTTCGGTTTGATGCATGCTGATTACTTCCAAGCCGATTTCTTTAAGCGCGTTCTGTAATTGTTTTAAAGAATATAAAGGCGCATTATCATTTCCACCACGCATTGAGCTTGCTAAAAATACTTTTTTCACAATATCGCCGTTTACACTTTTCTAATCCGCCCCATCTTCGGTTCGAAAAGCTCCCCCTCGCGCTTCATTTTCTGTATGATGTCCATTGAGTCCTTGATTCCCTGTTCTTCTGCCGCAGCAAGCACGTCTTCAATCAGAACCGTCTTGTCCTCGCTGTCGCGCTGCATGCTCTCGATTAAGTCAAGTATGATTCTTATCTTGTTGCGCTGGTTCGCAGATATTCCGCTTTCAAGCCGATCTATATCAAGCTTTCCTGTTTCAGGGTCGATGCCAAGCTTCATCAGATATGCCGTGACTACATTCACAGCCCTCTGAGCGTCTTCTTCAAGCACCTTGTCCGAAAGCCGGACCTTTGCCGATGCTTCAGCAAGACGAATTATTGCCTCAAGCTGCCTTGCTCCTATCGGAACCGCAGTGTTTTCTTTTGTCTCGCCAGCGTATTTGTTTCGCAAGCCTACATAAAAATTTTCTATCACCGTTTCTGCTACACGTGTAAGTTTCGGAAAGCACGTGCTCTTTGCGTGGGCTATGAACTTGCGCAAAAATTCAGTTTCTATCGGAGAGTTCTGGACATCGGGCTCGCGGTGGAGCTTGAGTATGTGGCGCACAAGAACCGTATCTTTTTCTTTGTTCGGAATGTCCCTGAATGCGAAAATGAGGTCGAATCTTGAAAGAAGGGTTTCAGGAAGGTCAATTTGGCTTGCGAGCGGATTGAAATTGTTGAACCTGCCCAGTTTCGGATTTGCTGCCGCAAGAACTGTTGTTTTCGCGGAAAGCGTTGCCTGGACGTTTGCCTTGCTGACAGTAACCGTTTGCTGCTCCATGGCTTCATGCATCGCGCTTCGGTCTTCAGGAGTCATCTTGTCAAGTTCGTCAATGCCTATGATACCATTATTCGCAAGAACTATTGCCCCTGCCTCAAGAGCCCATCCGCGCATGAATTCGTCCTTGACAACAGTTGCTGTGATGCCCGCCCCGCTTGCAGACTTTCCGACAATGTATCTTGCTTTTGGCGCAAGGCCCACAACATATTTTAAGAGCTGAGACTTGCCGGCACCAGGGTCTCCGACCAGAAGTATGTGTATATCTCCCCTTGTTGTTATTCCATCGTGCCTTACTTTTCGCACGCCACCGAAAAGCTGGAGCGCAACCGCCTCCTTCACATCTTCATATCCGTAGATTGACGGCGCCATTGCTTTAATCAGAAGCTCATATATTTTTGGATTTTTTGAGAATTCTTTTATTGCCACGACATCTTCTTCAGTAAGAATTATTTCCTCGAATTCCTGGTCTATTGTTTCTATATGGTTTGCGTCAAGGTATATGTCCCGCTTTACGCTTTCCTGTTTTAGGGCTGTTAGAATCGGTGAGTCATTCAATATTCCGGTTATCACGATTTTGTTTCCCGGCACAACCTTTTTCTGGAAGTTCGGGTCCACTAAGTCGTCGCGCAGATAAACCGGGAGTTT
Organism: Nanoarchaeota archaeon; assembly: GCA_018897155.1. Classification (NCBI taxonomy): domain Archaea; kingdom Nanobdellati; phylum Nanobdellota; species Nanobdellota archaeon. Next base: position 20,213 of record JAHILE010000046.1, read on the forward strand.
TCGCGGCTGGGCGCTTCCGACAAGATTTTCCGGGCATTCTTCGACTATTATACGCTGGTGGTCGATGAGCTTGCGCATTATCAGGTCGAAACTGCGCCTGTTTCCGCAAGTGCATACATAAGGCGTTTCTATGCTCTCGTTTTCCTGAAGAAGCACAATGCGCTCGCCGCACGACTTGCATTCGAAAGTCGCTGCAGTGATTTTCGGCCTGACTTCTGATGCCTGCTTAATCAAGCCCTTGATTGCTATCAGTTTTTTTATATGCTTGCTTCGCAGGTTCTTTATTTCAATAACATCTCTTTCAGGAAGATTCTTGAATCGCACAACCAGGCGCTTCTGCTCCATTCCTGTGTCGATGTTGGAAAGCGCATTGTCTAATTCCTTAAAAACAGATATGGGAGAGTCAAGAAGAATGTCTGCAAGATGTGTGTCGAACTGTTCGAGGTCCGCAAAGTCGACTACAAGGGGCTTTGATTCGCGCGCAGCAGCAATAATCTGGGGATTGTATTGCTTGGTGAAGAAAGCTTCGAACTTTGTCTGCATATCCTCTGGTGTCATTACGTCTTATACGCGCACAATATTTTTAAAGCGTTGTATTAGAGGTTGCCGATATAATTTGTTGCAAAAACAATTCATATTTATATGAGCTTATTCAATAATTTTGCGGAGCGCGCCATGGAATTCTCAATCGAAACAGCTGATTTAACCAAGCACTATGGGAACTTAAAGGCAGTTAACGCGCTGAACTGAAAAATCAAAAAAGGAAAATATTCGGGCTTTTTGGCCCAAACGGCGCCGGAAAGACTACTACAATCTCTATGCTTTCACAGTCCTTAAGCCGATAACAGGCACTGCGCGAATCAATGGCTTTGATATCGTTCGCGAGCAGGAAAAAGTTCGCAAGTCAATAGGTATAGTCTTTCAGCAGCCTAGCGTTGACGATCTTCTTACAGGGAAAGAGAATCTTGAGATGCGCGCGCTTTTTTCTCTCATTGCAATGGCTGCCGGAATCTGGAGCTTTAAGAGAATGCAGGATTGGGGTGAGTAAAGACAAAATCAGGATTAAAGCAAATCATTATATATTGCCCGTATGCAATGTAATATATGCTTGAATTTCTTTTTTTCATAGTTTTTGGCGTTCTTTTAGCTGTTTATGCTTTGATTGGCGTCAGATATATTCAGAAAAAACAAGCAGGACATAAAAAGAGCCAAAATATTAAAGAACAGCGAGTTATTATGAAAGTGCTTGGTGACGTTCGCGGCACTTCCATTGCCATAGAAAAGAAATATTTTGTAAACGATTATCTAAAAGACTCAAAAATCCGAAGTCCTGAAGAAGTATGGGCGGATATTGAGTAGAATTAGATGCTTAGATTGAAATGACCGCTTCATTCATTTCGAAAACTTCGCCAGCGCATCATAATCTTTCATGAACCAGATAACTTTTTTTCCTGCGCCGATTTTCTGCACAATTTCTTTGTTGTCAATTTTTCCAGCATCTTTTAGCTTGTAGCAGTGAGTGTTTGCGGTGGACCAGGAAATGCCTAGTTTTTTCGCAAGCTTGTATGTAGAAACAGGCTCCGTCGATTCTCTTAGAGCCTTGAGTATCATTTCGCCTACCGGAATATTTTCTTTATGCTTGTCAGTCATAAGTCTATCTCCCCTATTAATATAGTGAGATACTGCTATATATAGATTTCGCAAAAGTTTATAAATGTATGTTATCATTATACGATGATGAAACATGTAGTTTTAGGCAAAAGCGATAATTACGAAAAATCTCTTGATAAACTAACTGCCGAGGGAATCGCTTTATGTATTGATGAAAAACAGGCAATAGAATTCATTCTTAAGCAAAAATTGCACCTTATATAAAAGCAGTTTTACTGAAGTTTTGCGTTTTTTGGGCAGTTGAGCTCAAATATCAATTCACAAAAACTGAAATTTGAGTGTGAATTTTAAAAAACGCAAAACTTGAACAGTTTTATTAACTTTCTCGCATAAGTATCATTTATGATCGAATACCTCGCTTTAATAATCGCGCTTCTGATTATTGTGATTTTCCTGCAGTTCAAGGAGCTGCGCATGCTTAAAGAAGAGCGCACGGAATTTGCGTCAAACAAGCAGCGCATTTTAACTAAGCACGGTCTGATTTTTGAGCAGCTGATTCCGTTCTCAAAGAACTTTCCGGGAGACGCGCGCGATTTTCGCTTTCTTGGCAATCCCATTGACGGCGTGATTTTTGCAAAGGACAAGGTGCAGTTTGTCGAGATAAAGATGAACACCTCGCAGTTGAACGACCGCCAAAAACAGATCAAGGAAATGATTGAAAAAAAGAAGGTCGAATGGGTGGAAGTCAGGGGGGATTAAATGTTTCTTTCGGCAATCCCTAACGCGCATATTTAAATAAGGCGGAGCATCATTCTAATAAAGGTCGTTAATATGCCAAAGCAATTTATAACTGAACTGAAGAAAGGAATGAAGGTCTCAAGCGTTTTTTCTGTCAAATACAAGGAGCCTATGCGCGAATACGGAAAGCCGTTCAAAGGATTTATGTTCTCTCTCGGGCTGTCGGACAAGACCGGCGAAATCTCGATGAATTTTTTCGGAAGCCCTGATGCTGCAGCGGTCCAGAAAGTCTATGACGGTTTTGGGGTCGGTGACGTGGTTTTTGTCGAAGGCAATGTTTCTGAATTCAACGGAAGGCTGAATGTAAATACAAGCCCGCCTGAAGGAACTGTGCGAAAGGCGAGAGATTCAGAATACAATATCGGCGATTTTGTTGCTGAGACAAACCAGAATGTTGATGAGATGATGAGTAAAATTGACGAGGTGCGCGCCGGAATCAAAAATTCGCATCTTAAGGCGCTGCTTGATAGCTTTTTCAATGATGCTGATTTTGTCAAGGCGTATAAGACAACTCCTGCGGCGATGTATATGCACCACAACTGCATCGGCGGGCTTCTTGAGCATAATTGGGGCGTGCTTCAATTATGCGAAGTTGAAGCAAAAATACATCCGTCACTTGATGCGGATTTGCTTTTCACAGGCGCAATACTGCACGATATCGGCAAAATCGCGGAATTCGAGACAACAACCCATATTAAAGTCAGCGAGGAAGGCATGCTGCGCGGCCATTCTTCGATAGGTGAAGAGATGATTCTTGAAAAAATCCGCAAAATCGAGGGATTCCCGAAGCAGTTGAAGCTGAAAATTGTGCACATGATTATTGCGCACCACGGCAAAAAGGACAACGGATGCGCAAAGGAGCCGCAGTTTCCCGAGGCTTACGCGCTTTATGCAGCAGATGAATTTGACGCCAAGATCACGCAATATATACGCATAAAGAAGGATTCGAATACAGAGGATTTTAGGGTTTATACAAAGAGATTGGGGGAAATATACCTGAAATAAAGCTATTTAAATTTAACTATTCATAAGTAGTATAGGTTTTATTATGGCTGAAGAAAAAACATTCAACTGGGGTTTGTATGAACGACTTTTCAAGTATTTTGAAAAGAATTCAATATCTTCTTTATCTGAAATTTCCAGGAGATTAAATATATCTATTAGCAAGCTCTATGAACCGTTACATCGTATCGAAAGCGAACATATTGTAGAAAAAATATTTCCCACTCCCGGATGTGAGGTATATTTTAAAAAGCTCGAAAAGAATTCTTAAAAGCGGCTCATAAGCTACTCCTTAAATCATCGTTGCTCAATCGCGGATACGATGAATATCGCGCTTTCGCTCCTCATCGCGCACTCATTCCGGGCGACTATTTCTTTTATGATGATGATGGATGATTAGTAAACAAAAGGTTTATAACTATCGAAAAATATAGTAGGCCTATGAGCGACACTATGAGCATAGACCGTCAACAGCTTATCTTGCAGAAGCTTGAAAAAATCCAGAAAGAAGTAGAAGAGATAAGAGAACACATGGTTGATGTTGATCGCATTATGTGCGAAGAGGACTACGAAGCCTTATTGAAGTTCAGGGAAGAAAAGGCGGCTGGTAGGCTTATTTCTCACGAGCAACTAAAGCAAGAACTGGAATTATAATGTTCAAAATCTTGTACTCGAATCAGGCATGTAATTTCTTAAAGAAGTCTGACAAGGTATTGGCGAAGAGGATAATCAGAAAAATTGAGGAGTTAGGAACCGAACCGGTTATTCACGATACCAAAATGCTTGAAGGATATAAAGAGAAGCTGTTCAGGGTCCGCATTGGAGATTATAGAATTCTCTACGAAGTAGATTACAAATTGAACATAATAGGCATTGTAAAAATAGACAAACGCTCAAAGGTTTATGATTAGCGGCTCATAAGCTACTCCTTAAATCATCGCGAACTCATTCTGGGGCGACTTAATCATTGCCAAGAGGTTATTGATTTCGGATATTTATAACCTCGCTTTAGCGAAGCGGGGTTTATCGATTATTTGATTCAGCTCTTCCTTCATCATTCATTTTCCACATCAGCCACGCGAATATTCCCGCTATTGGCGCCAAAATAATGCCAATTACCTGTATTATTGTAAATGCAGTTATGGCGCTGAATTGGGCGTAATATGTTTTTATCATAAAAACAACTTCAGAAGACTGCATCTGATTTTTAAGCATATCCATTCCGCCCGGAACTTCTTCAACAGATGCGCGCGTCTCTTCATCAATAGTCATTTTCAGCATTGTGTCAACAACATTATTTACGCCTTCCTCTGAGTAGGATGCATCTCCTGATACAGTTATATAAACAGAAAGCCCGATAAGAACGCTTGTCAGAAGAATGGATGTCCCGACAGCTCCGCGGATGATTCTTGCAGGCTTTAGTTCTTTGTAAGCTTTTGCATCATCTATCGGGCAATACTGCATGATTATTGCTGATAAGAACAGCCCTGCACCAAAAACAGCTCCTGTAAGTGATGATCCGATGAACATGAGTGAAAGCGGTATCATTATCATACTGGCAATTACAATAATCCAATCTATTTTTTGTGTGATGAGTGCGTAAATTCCGACAAATGCAAAAGAAAGCGCAAGCGCAAAAATTCCTGCAACAAGAGGTATTGTGTTCAAGAGCGGTGCCTGCGTCATTGTGCTATCGATTGTTTTTGAAAGAATGCTTTCAAGAAACACATCATTAAGCCCGGACAATTGAAATAGATAAATCGCAGCAGCTCCGAAGCTAATCATTCCAATTAGGGCAATCACTTGATTTCTTTCAATCATCAGACCATCTTTGTTTTTTATGGAAATTATATGTTGGCTTTCCTTTTGCTTTTCCATGTTCTTTGAATTGATTTATGAGGTTTTGATATACTTTATTTATGCTGAATTTGGCATCTTTCCGGATGTATTTGTATGGCTGTTCTTTTGGCTTCAGGTACCTTATGTCCTGCCTGTCTTTATTTATCATTTCATGTACTGCATCCGACGGGCTCCTTACCGATTTATGAATTGTGGTGTGTATGCCATCTTTTAAGCGTGTCAAGTAAGGTGTTTGATTTTTCTTGAAATATCCTTTGCCCGGAGTATAGCCTTCTTCGGGAAGCCACATATAGTAGACCAAGCCTGCAATTGAAATAATGAATGCTGCTATGAGCGTCATATTTCTTTTTTGGTTTTCTTTCTTTTCAACAATCTGCGTTTCGGTAGAAATGAGCTGTTTTATCTCTGGCAGAAGCGCTTCTATGTCTTTTTTGTTATTATATGCTGTAAGGTAATCGCCTTTCAATATGGCCTGTTCGGCTTCAAGCCTTAATCTTTCAACTTCGGCAAGCTTTTTTGAAGCAATTGTCACGTTTATATTATTCGTGTTTTCAAGAAGCTTTGAAATGCTGATATTTAATTCCTTTATTTGCGCAAGAATTTCGTCAAACGATATATCAATCTGCTTCTTTGTATCATTTCCCGGCAGCACCAGAAGCACAAATGTTATTAGTTTAAAGGAATTTGCTTCACTGCCTGATGCGTTAGCGGTTATTGTATAGGTTGCAACTGTGGCATTAAGAGGAACTGATATGTTTGTCGTTACATAAACCGTTTCTTTTGGAACCACCATCTTTACTTTAGTTGAATTATACCATTTTCCCCAGGAAGCCATATCTGGATTGGTGAGGCTGACAGACAGGTTGTATACGGTTCCGTTTCCCAGGTTCTTTATCGCAAAGATTATGTTTGTTGAAGCCCCCTGTTCAATCATGACTGTCTTGCTGTAATTTGTTATGTTTATAGTATATGTGAAATACCTTATTATCGCAACACTGCCGGATGATGAGCTTGAAGCTGTGTCTACTGTATTGCTTGAATTTAATACAGATACATTTTGTGTTATGGCTGTTGCATTGTATGTCGCGCCGTCTGTATCAAGGCCACCGGCAGTTGCAGTAAGAATGTAACTTCCGATAGTTGTTGAATTATATCTTATTATGCAGTCTGCGACTGTTTCATATGAAGCGTTTGATGCTGCCAAAAGAGTTGCGCTGTAATTGCATGCAATGCTTCGGACATGCGTAGAGTTGTAAGCCAGAGTGAGGCTGCTGCTATTTGTATAGACCGTTATGTTTATGTTGTTTATATCGATTGTGCCGGTATTTTTCACTTGCAGGCTTATTATTCTTGTTGCGTCTCCATTTATTAAATCGATATCAAACGAAGATGCATAGAATTTTATTGCCATGTTCGGCGCTTTCATTGAATAATTGTTGGATGTTCTGTTGTCTTCTCCGTAATATTCTATTGATTTATTGTCTTTTATAGATACGCGGATGAAGTGGTTTCCGTATTCCGCGCGATTATTTGCGTCTTTTGCAGGCGTGGTTATGTTCATGGAATATATTCCGCTTGAATTTTGCGAACTGTTGAAATATGAAATATTTGCGACCCTTGACGATGTGTTTGTGCCGTTGTCATATGTGTATATGTCATATATTGTAAAATTTGTCTGATTGAGGCCAGTAACTGCGCTGCCGTTCTGGTATTTTACAGTTATATTTATGCTAACATTATCACCCGGTTTTGGCGCTCGTGTTGTAATGTTCGCGCTTGTATTGAGCCCTGTAAAAAGAATGAATGTGCCATCGTTATTATTTTCATTAGATTCATTAACTAAATTTCCATAATCTGCAGATACTGTAATGGTATGCGAGCCATAGCCGGTCACATTTACGCCAGAGATGTTAAATGTTATGTTTGCGCTATTCCCGTTTGTAAGCGTTTCATTGCTTATGTTTTGCAGTCCAATTGGTGTTGCAGAGCCTTCCCAGAAAAGCGCAACAGTCATATTTGATGTTGAATTTAGCGTTCCGGAATTCTTGATTGTCGCGTTTATTGTCAGGTTGCTTCCCGGAATGGGGTTGTTTCCGTTGGATGAATTTATGAGCCTGATATCCGTAACCGTAAAGTCGGTGGCATTGCCAATAATGAAGGTATAATTCTCTAATGCAAAAGAGCTGTTTGACACCGCGTCATAGCATTCGACATTCCATAAATAAGTTCCGTTGCCAAGCACATTGCTTTCAAATATGAATGCGGTTTGGGTATTGTTTACAATTGTATCATTGGTCATGTTTACAGCCCATGTTCCCGTGGTGTTTGTCCACAGGCTGCAGTTGCTGATTGCGGTGACAGCGTCTGTTGCTTTGAATGTGAAATTTGTCTTTCCGTTAGTATTCCATTCGCCGTTTGCAGGAGAGTTAAGAATAATGGAAGGCGCAGACAGATCAATTCCAATATTGTATGCAGTGCTTGTGTTTGTGTTATTCGCGAGATCTGTGCAGGAGATATTCCATAGATGCCTGCCTTCAGAAAGCGTGGAGTTAAGTATTGTTTCTGTGTTGTTTGCTGTTGATGAATTTGTATTTTTTAGAATGCCGTCAATATAAAGCGAACAATTTAGTGCTGTGTTGTCAGTTGCGTTGAAGCTGAAATTTGCAGTTGCGTTAGTTGTGTTCAGGCCGTTTGCAGGGCTGTTATGGATGATTGTTGCATTCTGCAGGTCTACAAAAATCCAAGTTGATGTGGCGTTTTCACTTTCACCGGTTTCATTGACCGCGCTGATGTTGAATGTGTAATTGCCGTTGTTTACAACTACAGAAAAAAGTGTTCCGTTTTCGCTCGTATTATTTAGCAGCATGACAAAGCCAGACGCGTTATGGACGTATATGGAATAATTCAATATGTTGCCGTTCGACAGGTTTCCAGTCCAGTTTATGGAAAACGCGCCATTTGCGTAGTGTTCGCTGGCGTTCTGGTAGAATGTTATCGAGTTTGGCTTTGCCGGAGCAGCATATGCTGCGTATGCAATAAGGAATATGGCAGTCAATGCGAAAAGAATCTTCCTAATGCTATCCCCTTCAGAACGGCGCATATTATACTTTCGGGCGGGAAGTATATAAACCTGTGGGGCGCTCTTTCATAAGAGCCCTTTCTTTTTCAGGTGCTCAACAACCTGTTTTATCCTCTCTTCATGGCTTCCTTTTATTACGATGTATTCCGCCCCAAGGGCATCGAGGACGCTCAAAAAATAATTATGCAGCTCCCACTGATAGTTTTTTTCTGTCGCCCTGAAGCCGTCTTTGGTTATTTCCTTATCTGTCGGGCTTACAACGATTCCGAAGTCGTAGGTCTTAATCCATTCAAGAACTGTTGTCAAAATAATGTTGTATTCTTTTTCGGACATTTTCTTTCCGTCAAAAAGCATTGTGCTGTAAACTGCCTGGTCAAGCATTCCCCTGTCGCATAGAAGGAACTGGGGCATGTGCTTTAGTTTCTGGATCTCGCGGTAATGCTGGTGCTCGATTACCCACATTTCGGTCTTGAAATTCGCTCCTTTGTCAATCGGAAAAGGGCAATCCCGGATTACTTCATCAATCCACTCAACTGTCTTGTCACGCCACTTTAATTCTCCTATGAGGCCGTGGATAAGCGCGGTCTTTCCGACGCCGGGTCCGCCGGATATCCAAATTTTGTGGAACTCCTTGCGGCCATTCTTTAAAGAATTCAATCTTGTTTTCAATCCCTCATTAATTTGTTTCTCTGATGTCTGCATAGAATCAACAATTTTTAATTATCTCGTAAATTTAATAAATACGCGGTGATGTTTGATTGATGTGCCTTTTGACACTGAGCTATAAAGAATATATGCTAGCTCATCCTATTACAAATATGTACTCCGAACTTCTTGTTGCAGCCGGGGCAATATTCCTTATCTATTCGTTGTATCTTTCAAAAGAAGTCGCACGGCTCATAGAATGGCGCTACCTCAAAAAGCCATGGCGCGTGTTACGCATCCTTATGCTTTTCGCCCTTGCAGGATATCTTATTCGTCTGCGCGTCATTATCATTTCCGGAATGCCTGATTTGCTGCTTGATTCAATACTGTTTTTTTGGGCTGTGTTTGCTATGATTGCAATAAGGGCGATCTATTATATTGTTGACTGGCTGAAAGGCAGTGAAAGGGAAGTGTATATCGGCAGGCACTTTATTGAATCCGGCCAGAACACGATAGATAAGCTTAGAAATGAATTTGAGTTAAAGAATGAGGAATTGGATAAAATTCTCGTAGACCTGTATGCACTGCAAAATTTGCTTGAGAAAGGCGGTCTAAAGCGTTCTGTTACTGAAAAGAAGAGATTGAATAAAATACTTAATGAATTAAATCTTGAGGTGGATGCTTACAAACTCACCCACATAAACGGGAGAAAAACAAATGTTTGATAAGAACGGGTGTATGCTGCAATACCGACCTTTGTTAGTTTTATTAAGTCTGTGTTTCTTAAAAGAAAATGCATTTAAAAGGAATTATCTATGCTTCTCGTTTACACCATTTAGCAAATTGCGGTAAGTTTTTATAAAACTTGTTGCTATTGCAGTTTTATCCTTCTTGTCAAAAATTATATTCTGAATTGAATCTAACGCGCGTTTCTTTATTATCGTTTCATATACCCCGCTGCAAGCAGGCTGTCCAACAATAGGTTAAATACAAAGATCATTAGCAGCCACAAAAATTGTGCCTGAGGAAAGCTTTAGTTTACTTCTCTTTTGTAATATTGTGTAAATTCTTCTCAAATTTGATGCGGCACATACGAGATTGAACTCATTTTTTACTGTTTCAAGATGCCTTGTAAGAAATGCACGAAATCCTTTGTTTTCTTTGATATCGCCGAAAACAGGTTCAACTGTTTCCGCACGCAGTTTGTATGTTTCTTTTGCATTTTGAGTTTTTATTTTGTCGTCCATTGCTTTGCGTTCTTTTTCAAAAGGAAAAACTTTTATGCGTCGAATGCCCTTTTTTGATTTGGTGCAATTTTGTTGGCATAAACACGTTTTGCACGATTGCCCTTTATAAAGCCTCACTCTTTTCTTTTTGCTTTTATCGAATTGTTCGCCAGTGAATGTTAGAGAATTGTTTGTAGGACAGGTGAAAGCGTCTTTTTCTGCATCGTAAATAAAATGTTTTTTATCAAAAGGATTATCGGTTTTATTCAAATTGTCTGGAATATATCCGTTAATTTTTTTATCTGAAAGAAATTTTATGTTTCCGCTTTCATAAAAACCTTTGTCAAAACTCCACGGAACATTTGGCAATGTTCCTAGATTTTCTTCAGTCATATTGACTTGCGGCTGAAGCTGATATAGGTCATTAGGATCTTGACAAACATCGTTTGCCAGAATAATGCCGTTTTTGCCAACAGTTATTTGAACATTGTAGGATAATTCAATTTTTCCTTTTTTGTTTTTCATGAAACGGCTGTCGCCATCAGTTAGGCTGATTTTTTCTAAATTTTTATCTTTCAATTCTTTTTTTGCATCGTTTATCTTTTCGTTTATCGTCTGCTTAAATTCAATGCCTAAGCATTTTGTTTCTTTAATATAACGCTTAACAGTGGCTTTGATTCTTTTCTTGCTACTGTTCGGCAATTGGTCGAAACCTCTAAGATTCTCAAATTTTTTATCTTCTATTTGATCCTGTTTTGTCCATTCTTCAAGTTCATTGTTGATAAATGTATCCAAAATATCCAACTCCTGTTTTGTAAGAACTTTTTTGTTGGATGCATTTGCTTTTACCTTACTTCCGTCAGTTGAAAGATGGCTCAAATCAAGCGCTCCTTCTTCTTTTGCAAGAATTAATGTGTGTTTAAAGACAATTTTTAATAATTCGGGATTATTTTTTCGAAAATCGCTTATTGTTCTGAAGTCGGGTGATAGCTTTTCTGACAAATAAATGTATATAATATTTTCTCTTGCATTTTTTGCAAGCATTCTTGAAGAACGCACTTTATCAAGAATACCCATAACCAATATTTTCAATAATATTCTTGGATGATATGCTGGATGTCCAACACCAGCATATTTCTTCATAAAAAAAGAAAAATCAAGTGACTCTACAAGTGATTCTGCAAGAAAACAAACATGATCTTTGGGAATCATATCTTCAATTCTTGGCGGCAAAAGCCAATTTTGCGATTTGAACGATTTGATGAAAGCCATTAGCAATCCCCTTTCTTTTTGTTTTTTGGCTTAACCGCTTCCAAGTATTTGCTTTTATGAAATACTTTGTTCCCTAAACGATAACTTGTTCGCTCATAGCGATATTTTCTCCCATTTATTGATTTTATTTCGAGATAAGTCATGTTTACACCTCATAATATTTAGGGTGCACAAGTATATAAATGTATTGCAGCATAGTGATTTTACTTGAGAAGTGGCGAATAATTATCGGACAGCCTGCTTGCTGCAGGGAGGTTCACTACGATTTGCATATTGATTATATGGGTACATTTGTTTATATGCCTTAAATGCAAATGAAACTTTTGCAGAAAGTATGGTATATTGGCGCGAAAAAGGCGAAAAGAATCAAGAAATTGGTTGAGCGGGAATCTGAATAGTGATTCTTTCTATCGGCAACACATAGGGATTAATTATATATGCCGCGCAAATGAATTTTATCTATGGGCAACTTGCTTTCGAAATTGGAAGTTGAGCTTAAGTTGCGAGGGTTCAGCAAGAAGACTGTGAAGTCGTATATGTTCCATACGTCTTGTTTTCTGAATAAAGTTGGGGCACAAGCTTCTGACGAAACTGTTAAAAGGTATTTCGCAGAGCTTTCCGAGCGGATGGAACCAAGAACAATAAACCAAAGAATAAGTGCGATAAAGTTCTTTTATAGAAATATTCTTGGAAAAGATCTATTCATACATCATATGAAAAAGTCTAACAGAATTCCAGAAATCCTGATAAAAGAGGAAATGCGAAAAATGATAACGTCGATTTTAAATACAAAGCACAGGCTTCTTGTGGAAACAATTTACGGCTGCGGATTGCGAGTGTCTGAGGCTGCAAATCTGAAAAAATGCGACCTTCGATTTGGCGAAGGCGTACTTTTCGTAAGGCAGGGAAAGGGAAACAAAGACAGGATTGTTTCTTTGCCAGCAACACTTTCGAAACGGCTTGAATCATACCTAATTTTGCGTAATTACGAAAATCCTTGACAATAATGTCGATTCAAAAAATCGTGGATAATGCCGCCATGAAGGCAGGCATAACAAAAAACGTGCACCCCCATATTTTGCGCCACAGCTATGCGACGCATTTGCTTGAAAACGGCACAGATATTCGAATAATCCAGAGATTGCTTGGCCATTCGGATGTACGGACAACCGAGCTTTATACGCATGTCTCAAGCGCACTGATACGAAACGTCAAAAGCCCGTTGGATGCCCTAGATGATCCCACAGTAGGTATAACATCACCTAAAAGCGCGAAAAATCATGAAAATCCAAACCATTGATTATCGGATTTTCAAGCTTTTTTATTACATAATACGCTCAATACCGTAATAAAAAACAAACAAAAGTATAGTTAACGCTCAATAGGCGCGCAAAAAACAAATAAAAGTACGCTTTTTATCCTTAGAGGGCATACAAAACAAACTTTTGTATGCCCAATAACGAGTTGTGCGAAATTGCGAGCCCACAGAATAACATTTATAACGAATAACGAGCAATAACAATATATGAAACTGAAAACCCTAAGTATGGTGAGTGCATTTCTTATAGCGATTATACTTATTTCCGGCTGCATCGGCCAAAAGACAAGCGTCCTGAAAAATGAATCAGTCATATCAAATAATACACATATTTCGACTTCAAACATAAGACATGATACATTATTTAACAAAAGCTGGCTTAACGAAGGTGCTATCTATAATGTGAATATCGCCCAGTTTGATACTAAAAAAACATACTCAGAATTGACACAGTTAGTCCCAAAATTAAAAGAACTTGGGATTAAAACAATATATCTTGCACCGATATGGAATTCAATCGAAACCCAACAAAGCAGAACATCCGGCTACAGCCTGATAAATAGCGAGTTAAATCCCAATTATGGGACAGAGGAAGATTTGAAAAATTTAATCGACACGGTCCATGCTAACGATATGAGGATACTTTTTGATTTAGTTATATCGTACCGGCCAGATACAAGCATAGAATACAAGAATTCTCCCGAGATGTTTCTTCATTATAAAAATGATGGTTCTGTCTATAAATGGAGGTGGGGGTATTCGACAGACCAAACCAGTACAGCGTTTATTGTCGATATGTCGAATATGGCAGAATATTATGTCAAAAACTTTAATATTGATGGCTGGAGAGTTGATGCTCCGCAAGTAAACATAAAGGAAGGCGATGAGAAAAATTTGTTATTGGGAAACGGAACACCGATTCATTCGAATTACGGAGCCGCCGAGCTTTTAAAAGAAGTTAAAAGAAAAATTACGGCCATAAAATCCGATGCAATATTATACACTGAACTGCCAGGTCCTCTTTGTGAACGAACTCCACAAACCTGCGATACTGCTTTTGATGAGTATGCTGAAATATCATATAATTGGTATTTTTCGGGATGGCTGGATTATGCGACAAGAATCCCCATCGGACCCATTACATATAAAAATGGATTTCTCGATAATGTTGTTGCCAACAAAACAACTTCTCAAGATTTGGTTAATTATTTGATAAATGAAAATATAAAGAACGATCGCACTAGATCTCATTTTTCTGAAAATCATGATACCCAAAGAGTGCAAGCGGTCTATCCGAAACAGAATAAAGCTTTAATGGCTTTGATCTCAACGATTCCAGGAGTACCTATGATACATGCTGGGCAGGAAACAGGAAATACAAAAAAACAAGTTGTTGATTTATCTGGTTATGATACCAATTCAGATCTATGGCAGTTTTACAGCAAAGTGCTAAATATTCGTAACTCCAATAATGCTCTTAAATATGGCGAAATCAAAAATATCTGGAAAGACGGAGATAATGTTTACGCTTATTCTAGAACTTACGGAAATGAAACTGTTGTTGTTGTGATAAATTTTGGTGACCTACAAACGACGAGCATTTTGGATATGCCTTTCAAGAAAGGCGATATGCTTAAAGATGAGCTTTCTGGAGAATCATTTACAATTACAAACGCGGCTAATTTCCAAATATATGTATCTGCTTATGGTTCTAAAATCTTGAGTTTGAAAGAATAAGACGACGGGGGCGGGCTCGCAACTCAAATTGCTTCGCAATTTGCCCTTCGGGTCGCACAACAAACGGCTTTACGGTTCGCCTGCGGGCTCGCCCAAATCGGCTATCGCCGACTTCATAAACCCGCCGAGTTAAACGAAATGTAAAAAACAGATTAACTTATTCAAGTTTTGCGTTTTTTAAAATTCACACTCAAATTTCAGTTTTTGTGAATTGATATTTGAGCTCAACTGCCCAAAAAACGCAAAACTTCAGTTAACTTACTTCTCAAAGAACTTTCTTACCATCGGATTCATATCTTCCAGATGCTGCATTGCAAGCTGCTCGTACATCTGATATATTATCATCACAGTAAGCAGAAGTCCTGTTCCTCGTACAATAGATCCTGAAAAGTCTGCGATAGATGCAAGAAGCCCGACAAACGCGCCGCCAAGAATTGCAAGAGGCGTGATATATCTTTGAAGAACGGATTCGATAATCCTTGGGTCGCGCCTAAATCCAGGAATCTGCATGCCGCTGCGTAGTATTTGGTTTGCTACGCTGCGCGCGTCCATCCCCGACGTATTGACCCAAAAAAGAGAAAATACTGTTGAACCGACAACCATGAATAATGTGTAGGTTATCACTCTGATGATTTCATCCGGTATGAAGTTTAGATTAATGATATTAAACATAAACTGATGTGGTGGTGTAATGTAATGAACAATGCCAGATACTGCCTGGTTTCCTTCATAGCAGCCAAGAAGCCCACACATCTTGCTTGTTCCTTCAACTGCAGTTTTTGCAATAAGCCTTGCCCAGACTTCTATATTTATCAGGACTGCTGCTGTAAGAATAACCGGCATGACTGAAGTGTATATAAATTTAAGCGGCCATTTTCTGCCGAATCCACGGAATGCGCCAAATGCTAGAGGTATTTCGACTCGAAGGGCTTGTCCATACACTACGAGCGCGAATACGAGAAACGTTGCGAGAAGCGGCAGAATGTATATTGAAAGCGCGCCAAAGGATATATTTCCGCGAAGTATGTTGTCAAAAAGCGCCGGAACAACACCTATAAATTCTCCTGTCGCTGATTGTGCAAGATTGAACATAGCAATGAAAAGCTGCTTCCCGATTCCGGCAGCGATGAACAGGGAGACGCCGGAGCCGAAACCCCATTTGCTGACGATTTCATCCATTAGTATTACGAGCCATCCGCCAAGTGTGAGCTGGAATATTATAAGGAAAATCGTCAAGGGTGCAAAATCAACCGGCTGTATCGCCCCTAAAAAAGTGTATGCTGCAGCCTCAATTATTGTGAATAAATATGCAAGAAGCTTCTGAGTTCCCTGGAATTTTGCGCGGCCCGCATGCGTGGCCATATCCCATTTAACCATCCCAGATCCTACAAAAAGCTGAAGCATTATACTTGCTGTGACTATCGGGCCGATGCCAAGAGTTATCAATGTACCAAAAGACGCACCCATAAGCGCGGCAAGCTGGGCTAATTGAGAAAGCTGCTGCTGGTTTATTCCGTAAATATAAACTTCGCTCAAAAAGAAATATAGAACAAGAATTATCAATGTCCAGCGTATGCGCACTTTGAAATTCTGTTTTTCAACTGGCTTTGTCACGCCCGGAATTTTTTGAATGATTGAATCAAGAGACATTGAAGTTACCTGCATTAATCGATACGCGCTGGAGAATTCTTAGTTTGACAAGCTATATATAATTATCGAAGCGTTACTTATCTGCCTTTTTCGGCTTCACTGCCTTTTCTTTTGGCGCTTTTTTCCCAGTATCCTTTGCTTTGACTTTGGCCTTATGCGCTTCTTTTGGGCTATCTTTTTTTGCTTCTTTTTCTTCTTTGATTATTTCACCTTCGGCCTTTCCGCCGGCAGCTTCAATCTTTTTCTTCGCGCCTGCTGAAAACTTAGGTGCATTTATTATCATTTTTCTTGAAATATTTCCTGAGCCAAGAACCTTGTCAAAACCTGCTTTTTCCAGATCAACAATAATTATGCCTTTTTCCTCGATAGCAATCTTTTTAGCAAGCCATTTTTCAACATTTGCCTCGATTGAAACAAGATTTATCGCGCATTTCACAAACAATTTCTGGCGCGGCCTTACAAATCCGTGCGAGCCGAGATTCTTTATTCCAAGAGAATTAAGCAAGCTCATCTTGTGCTGACCGCGTTTTCCCATACCGGCATTACCTACCCCGCCTCTGCTTCCTTTTCCTCGGTGTTTCTTCGGGCTTCCCCAGCCATAAGTGCGGCTGCCTCGTAATCTCCTGTTTTTCTTGTGTTTGTTTACGACCATTTAAAACCATTCCCCATTTTTAGCCATTCACCTTTCACTCTGGGCTAAAAAGCCTTGAACGAAGTGAAAGGATTTTCATTGGGTTTTAAAGCCGAAAGCGACGCGCATGATGGTTCATAATGCGTCGCGAACGGATTTTTAACCATATACCCAATGCATTGGGTTAAAATCATTAGATTATCGTTTTATTTCAAAAGCATCAAATTCATTCTTTGCATCTTCGTAACTTACATCAGCTTTGCTTACGATTTGAGTTCCCAGTATTTCCCGGGATTTGAGGATTTTCACTAGCTTTTTTATTGTTTCCTCTTCGTCCTCGACAACTACTTTTACTGTTCCGTTGGGCAGATTCTGGACATAACCTTTGAGGCCCATGTCCTGCGCGATTGCCTTTGTTGATGCGCGAAACCCGACACCCTGCACTGATCCGTGAACAATGATTGTTGCGCGAACTTGCATAAGACCACCGGCTATACAAAACACGGCTTGCAGGCGCCCGAAGTTTTATAAACCGTGTCGTTTGTTTCCAAACAAAATTCACATATTTTGCTTAGTTGCTTAGGCGGCTCGGACATATTACTCGAATTTATTTCTTCGAAGGCAATGCCGCCTTTCAAGTCCGAATATTTTGCTGTGGCTTCTTTTTCAGCCAGCCAATTCAGCGCAAAATATGTTAGGATTATGGTAATTATTATGCCCGCTATTTGATATTTTATCATTTTTTGCAGATAAATCCCCCAAAGATTTATGGACGTTATATCATTCTCTCAATAAGCTCGTTTATCTTTTCCTTCTGGTATCCCAGCTCTCCGCCCTGCCCGAATCCGTGCAAAACACCCTTTCTTGCAAAGCCTTTTTTCGGAGGGCAAAGCTTTAAGACAGGATTAATTCCGCTCTCTTTTATTTTTCCTTCAAGGATTTTTTTTGCGGCGGCCTTTGCGTCGACTTTCTTTGCTTTTGGGTCAGTGGATTTTCCGCGCACTTCAATAAGTTTTTCAAGCAATTCCGGTGTTACTTCACCCCATGCGACGCATCCTTCGGCTTTTTTAAGCATACCTAAATAAGACGGATTATTCGGGACAAATGTGCACTGATGCGGCTTGTGCAAGCCAAGTATCTTCAATGTATCACTTACATCTCCATTTAGTTTTGAAGTTCCGCGAACTCTTAGTACTACAAACATATATTTACACCAATTAGTTTATTTTTAAATATTAATTCATAAGGCAGTTGAACGCCCGTTTTTTATATGGAACATAACTTTTATTACCCTGCGTTATTACTTTCATTGTTTCTTCATCCCTGAATTCGCAAAGGTTCAATTTTTTATATAATTCTTCATCAGGAACAAGCGTCCCCATTATTTCGCAGGGATCGCTCAGTTTTAATGGTTCTGTGTTTTCACCCAGCTCAATTGCGCGCGCGAAATATGTGGAATGTCCCCGAACATCAAGATTTTCTTCAGTTACAAAAACATACTCATTCATTCGTTTATTGCGCATTCTTAGTACAAAAACAACCGTATTATCCATGCGATTCATCGAATCACGCTGTTTCTGCCTTTGGCTCGGCATCAATTATCCCGAGTTTCATTCCGGTTACTTTCGCAGCTTCATCATCTGCTTTTAGCTTGTTCAGGTTCCTGAATGCTTCAAAGACTGCTAAAACGAAGTTCACTCGTGTTCCTGTATCTCCGCGCGACTTCATCCACAAATCACGGATTCCTGCAAGCCTCATCACTTTTTTGATTTCGTCTGCAACGCCAAGCTCTATGCCTTTTGGAGCGGGTATTAAAGTTACTTTAACAGAACCGCGCTTTCCAAGTGCCTTGAATGGTATTGAGTGCGTTCCGCAACAGTTGCATTCCCATGAGCCGCAGCCGCGCCGGACAAGCATTACGCTAAGGCGCGCCTGTTTTCCGGCTTTCTCTATCGCGCTTTTTGCATCCTTACCTATTGCATAACCGATTCCGACAACGCCGTTCTTATTGCCGACTGCCATAAGAGCATGAATTGTTCTTCGCCTTCCCGAGCGATGCATTCTTGTGGTGATTCTAAGAGGCGTTCTCATCTTGCCTCCTCCTTTGCCGGGCATGCCGCCAATGTATATTATTTCTTCTGATAAAGTCGGGAATAAGTAGTCGATTATCTCCGGTTCTCGAATGACATGCCCGAGCTCGAAAATCTGATGAATGCTTTTAATTTCGCCGTTCATTACTTTTCTTCCAAGATCTGTTCTTGGAATCCATTTTGACAAGTCTACTGGGCTTCGTTCCATACGTTTTTGAAATCTTCGTGCCATTTATAACCATCCTCATTATCTCTGGGTTTTAAAGCTTGAAATTGCTTTGTAATTTCAAGATAAGTATCACATAAATTAGTTCGTATCCTCTTTGTTTTCTTTTACAGCTTTTGTCTTTGTAGATTTTGCCTTCTTTTTTTCAGATTTTACGACTTTTGCCGCTCCGGACATTATTTTTGCCTTCAGATCTGCAAAATCCTTGCTCACATCCGTTTTTCTGTAAGTATCAATGTGCTTTCCTGAAACCCGATCATCTGAAGGAAAATAGTCCGTAGAATGCGGGAATTTCAGTCCTGCATCTGCAGCGCCCTTTAAAACAGCAAATATTCTTGAGCCCTTGGTATTTGTTTTTATGCCAAGGTCAATTATGCAGTCATGATTCAAGCCGCGTTCCTTCATTGTTGAAGCGAGCAGAACGCCGGTAAGGTATGCTGCGGGAATAGATTTTATTGAATGTTTCCATCCGAAAGTTTTAAGATGCGCCGAATCAACAAACACAGTTGTTTTGTCTCCTTTTTCCATGAATTCTGTTGCATGTGTGAGTACTCTTTTGTTTGTTACGCGTACAACAACTCGCGGAAGCTTTGACTTAAGCATGCTGAAACGCTTCTTGTAATTAGTTATTCCCTGTTCTCTTCTCTTGAATTTTGGCGAAAACAAACTCATACAAATCATCCATTTATTGCTTTTTTACAGTTTCTTCTTCTTTTACAATATCTGCTTCCTTCATTTTTGTAACCTGGAGGTGCAGATTTGCCTTGTCTTTAAACATTCCTGAACCGGCCATCTTGTAAAGCTTTGCATACTGCTTTCGCGTGACTTTTTCTTTTTCGCGCAGCATTACAAGGTCTTTTCTGATTGAGCGGATTCGCTTCATCCAGACCACTTTTTTGCCGGTTCTTGCAGTTTTCTTTCCGCGCCTCTTTCCCATGCCGCGCTGCCTGCCTTTCTTTTTCTGCTCGCGGGAAATTTTTGCGCGCGCGCTTGATGCACCGACTTTTGGCTTGGCCTTTATGAATCCTTTAACTATGAAGCGCCTGACATCATCTTTTGTTATCGCGCCGCTGACTTCGCTAAGCTCTTGCGGATCAATCCAAACGCGGTTCTGCCCGCAATTAAGGATATTCGCTGCAAGCCTTTTTTGAGTTTTTAAATCCATAAACATCACATTCAATTATTGTCAAATATTATTTCGTTGTCAATAGCTCCTTTTTGGAGCACAATCTCATTTGTGAATTTTGTGCTGCAAAGAGGGCATTCCAAAAATAGGAATTCCTTTTCTTTTACCTCATTTCCTATGGTTCCGCAGTGCGGGCATTTGTCTTTTCCAAAGTGTATGAATGTTATTTTTTCTTCATTCATGTGTGTGTTGATGCGATCACCAGATTATATTATCTCAACCTTGTTGATTATCTTTATTTGTTAGTGCTTTTAATTTCCGGTTTGCTTTCTGTTTTTGATTCCTTTTCTTTTAATTTCTCTGTTTTTACGTCCTCGTTTACTGATTTTTTCTTTGATTTGATGATGTATTTTGGGTTGAGGATCTTGAGATTCAGCTTTCTTGCTGCTTCGACAACATCTATCTTCTTTTTATTCCCGACTGTTGCCGCAATCCTTACTGCGTATTTCTTTGCGTCAATACCGTTAAGTTCGCTGACATTGTGGACTAGGATCTCAAAAAGGCCGCTTGCATGCATTCCACGCACGAGCTTTGGGCTTCCATATCCTGGAGTCGGCGCTTTTTCATTTCCAGCATATCGATTTCTGTTTTTGTTATCGTGCCCCTGAACTGATTTTCTCCATCCGCTTCGCGCAAGCCTTGCAAGCTTGTTTCGGTCGTGCCTCTTAAAGTGAGGCTTTCGCGCCTTCATTTCCTTGCGGACTTCGATTAAATCTTCAAATTTCATAAAAATTACACCTTTATCCAAGTTTTGCTTTTTCGATTATGTACGCGCCGTCCTGGAATATGCGCGAGTCTTTTGAGCGCTTGTTTTTGCTGAGCTTTTCTATGCTCGCAGCAGTCTGGCCGACAGAGTATTTGTCAATGCCGGTCACAGTTATCGATTCTTTCTGGGCGTTGACTTTTACATCTCCGTTAATTTTTGCAATTCTTGGAAATTTCTCGCCAAGAAAGTTCATCATATGTATTTCATTGCCGATGACTTTTACAGTTATTGGGAAGTGCGTATGTATCAGCTTGAGTGTATATGTGTAGCCTCTTTCGACTCCAGTAATCATCCCTTCAATTAGAGCAGCCCATGTTCCGACAATGGCTTTGTCTTTTTTAATTTCAGATTTTGTCGATATTCTTAGCTCTTTATCCTCAATTTTTATGTCCACGCGAGGATGCCTGAATTCTTTTGCTAACTCACCCTTTTTGCCCTTTATCTTGAGCGTGCTGCCTTCCTGAGTTACAGTTACGCCCTCGATTTTGACAATTCTTTGATAAACCATAATAACACCACAACACTCAAATTTCAGTAAACATATGCCACAAGCGAGCCGCCGAGTTTTCCGCGTACATCCTTATGCGAAACAAGGCCTTTTGATGTCGAAACAAGCAAGATTCCGACACCAGATGCCGGCAAAAACTGTTTTTCCCACTGCACATAAGCGTCTTTCTTTACAAAAAACCTCGGAACAATAGCTTTGCAGTCATTGATTTTTCCGCTAAGCGTCGCTTTGATTTTTCCTCCTCGCGAAGAATCTATAACTTCGAATTTCTCAAGATATCCGGTTTCCTGCATGCGCGACAAGATTTCACGTATTAATTTTGTGTTCTTGCTTATGATGCAATCTTTTTTTCCTGCCCTTTCGGCGTTTCTTATCGCAGATATTGCATCTGCAAGAGGATCGTGTAACATATATATATTCACCAGTTCTTAGCTTTTTGTCCAAGCGCAATTAGCGCGATTCCAAAAAATAAATTGAAAACACCTGCAATGGCATTTAATTCATATGGCAAGGCAATAAATGATATCGCACTCACCAATCCGGCATTTATACTTGTAATCAGTTGCATGGCCATGGTGTATGTGATGATTACGCCCTGAAGTGCAGTAGCTATGCCCCACAAAATCATAACTCGGGATATTAGGACATAATCAATTCCGGATTTTTTGACATTTACCGTTTCATTTACAACTTCGATTTTTTTTGCCATTGTATATCACTTATGAATATTTTTTAAATCCGACGCATTTAGCAACTTCCCGAAAGCAGTGTCTGCAGTAATATAAATCATACTTTCTTATCATACCCATTCCTTTTTTTCCGCAGTTCCTGCAAACTGAATTGCCTAATCCGAATTTGCGGATCTTTGGCAGGTTATGCTTTTTGAATTTTGCCAGCTTCACCGGTTTATTCGCAAAAATTTTCATGCTTTTTTTGTATTCACCCATAATCATCCACTAAGTAATCATTAATCATACAACTATCTTTCTTTAAACAACCTTCAACCCTAATGAATTCTTTACAAAGTTAACTGCTTCTGTTTTTGAAATTCTATGCGCTTTGCCGACATGTGATTTT
This sequence comes from Nanoarchaeota archaeon, assembly GCA_018897155.1. Taxonomy (NCBI): domain Archaea; kingdom Nanobdellati; phylum Nanobdellota; species Nanobdellota archaeon. Next base: position 42,895 of record JAHILE010000046.1, read on the forward strand.
CTTATTTTGCGCGTTTTGACGCGAAAACCGCTTCTGATAAGCGCTGCATTCACATTAAGGCCGAAAACGCCTAGTTTAGGATCATATTTCTGGCCGGGTATGTCGAGATGTTCCTTTATTCCGAAACCGAAATTTCCTTCGTTGTCAAAAGACGATTCTCTGACTTTGTTCTCAACTGCTGGAAGGACTTTTTTCAAAAATTGAATAGCTTCCGTATCCCTCAACGTGACTTTGACTCCGATAGGAAGGCCTTTTCTTAAGCGGAATGTTCTTGCCCTTTGCGAGGAAATCGTTTTTACCGGCTTTTTTCCGGTGAGTTTTTCAACGAAGATATATGCGCGCTCGACAGGTTCTCCGCTTTCTTTAAGCCCGATATTGACAACTACCTTTCCGAGCTTTATTTCCTTCATGGAACCTGATTTTGATTCTTTTTTCATAAAATATCATCATATATTTATTTTTTTTTCAAAATAATTTCAGGCGTTTTTTCACCGATTACGAATACATACTCCTTTATTGTCCTGAAATCAGAACCGTCCGAATCAATAACCACCTTGTTGCTTTCTCTTCCTTTTACAATGATTATCTCTTTGACTTTTCCAACAGTTCCTGCGGATTTTCCGCTTTCAATCATTCCAAGATTTCCTGTTTTTAATGCAAAATGCTCTATAATTTTCTGGTCTGGAAGAGATATTTTTATTGTGTCGCCAACTGCGTATTTCTTCGCATCTGCTTCACCGAATATTATGTTTCTTCCATCATGCATATTAATCTGGAATTTTCCGCCTTTTATTGTTGTTTTATTGGTTATTTTGCACAATTTGAATTTTGCATGGGTCTCATCAATTTTATTCAGCGAAAGCTTTCCTTCAACAGGTATGACTCTATAAGCATCTTTTGTCTTGGGTATTTCAAGCACATCCATCATTCCAAGCGGAAATTTTGGATTCTTAATAATCTTGCCATCAACACGGATATTTCCTTCATTAAGTATTTTTTTCACTTCGGCTGCATTTGCTGCAACGCCCAGCACATCCCTCAAAACAATCTGTAACGGTATGCAGCCATCTTTTGCGTGCGGCCCCGGCGTTGGCGCTACTGTGTATTTCTTTGTCTTTCGCTCTATTGCGAAATGTTTTGATGCCATAAGGCGTTTTAAGTGTGCCATAATTATCAACCATTACTTATTTAGACTCATTTTTATTTCTTTAGCTTCTGATTTTGGTTTTTCTTCCTTAATTTTTGCCGGCTTTTCAGCCTTTTTCACAGTTTTCTTTATTTTTTTGAGGGCGTTTATGCGTCTTTCATCCTTTAGGTTCAGCTCGACTATCCGGACATTCGAAGCCTGAATCGGAACATTGAATTCCTTTCCGCCGGATCTCTTTCCGGATATGCCTTCAATAAAAACAACTGATTTTGAAACATCCATCTTCTGTATTTTGCCTTCCTTTCCCGCATATTCGCCGCGCATAACTTTCACAAGATCCTCGGTTCTAATTTTCGCACTTCTGCGGCCATATTCTTTTTGCAGGTGCTTTGAAAGGTGCGCAGATAAATATTTCCTTCGGACATGAAGCGGAGCATTGTGCCTGTATTTGCGCTGCTTTCTTGGCTGCTTGCTCGTATTCCATGTTTTTGAAAATTGTGCTTTCATAAATTATAAACCTCTTAAACCACGCTTCTCGCTACTTTTCCTATGACTGAAAATCTTTCAACAGCTTCTTTTGCTATCACGCTTTTGATTTCTTTGCCTTTCGGCTCGTTTTTTTCATCAACTATGACTGCTGCATTATCCTCGAAACTGACGTGCATGCCGTTTGCGCGTTTGTATTCCCCGGCTTGCCTGACAATAACTGCTCTGACAAGTTCGTGCTTGATTTTTTGGTTGCCTTTTGTGACGCTGCAGATGACAACATCACCTATTCCTGCTCGGGGATGTCTTTTTTTGACGCCGCCGTATCCTAAAACAGATATCAACTGAAGTTCTTTTGCTCCGGTGTTATCTGCGCAGGTCATAAATGAACCCGATTGAAGGGTTTTTGTCATTCTGATTGAAATTGCTTTCATAAATAAATCATCCTTTTAGTATTTCTATCACAACAAAGCTTTTTGTCTTGGAAAGCGGCCTGCATTCAGCGATGCGGACAACATTTCCTGTGTGAGCATTAATACATGGCGGGTTGTGTGCAGGTACTCTTGATTTCTTTCGCATGAATCTCTTGTATTTCGGAAGTTCCATTAGATAATCCCATTCTACGACAACGCCTTTGTCCATCTTGTCTGAGATGACCGAGCCTTCAAATATTCTTCCTCGGATGCTTAAATGTCCATGATAAGGACAGTTCGGATCTGAGCATGCGAGCTTCGGAGGATTTGATACCGGAACGCCAATATCTTTTGTTTTTCCTTCTTTAAGCTGTGCCGATTTTACTTCAATACCCTTGCCATTTATAGCACGCTCTTTTTTAGGCGCAAGTGCCTTAGCGTTCTGAACTTTGCTCGCTGCTTCCTGAACTTTCTCTTTTTTATCGATTTCAGTTATCATTAAAAATCACTTGATCATTTAATTTTTAGCTATGCTAAAAAAATCCCATTTTTGCGGGAATTTCTTTTTTATGCGTTCCTCAGGGCGCCCAAAAAAGAGCTTTCCAAGGACATCAACCTTTTTGCTGTTTGGCAAAGTCAGTTGAAATTCGCATACTGCTTTTTCAACCAGCTTTTCGTCTGTATCAGTGCGCAAAAGCAGCATTTTTTTGGTTTCATCAATTATGATTCCTTTGATTCCCTGCTTTTTTGCATCAGTTGATTTGATTATTTCGGCTTCGAGACCGATAAGTTCATGCCTTACAATGTTTTTTTCCGTGATTGGCATATCAATCAGCTTGAGATCCTTTCGCAAACTTTGTTTGCTCTGGGCTTTCCAGCATTTAGCTGGAAATGCTTTCCTGGCTAAAACCTTGTTTTATCAGGATGTTTATTGCCTTGTTCTTATGTTTTCCCTGCAGCTCAATTGCACCGTTCTTATAGGTTCCGCCGCAGGCGAGTTCGGTTTTTAACACACTGACAAGTTTTTTTATGTCAACGCTTTTTTCATCAAGGCCGTCTATAACTGTTGAAAGTTTTCCAAATCTTCTTTTTACCATATAGACGCGCACTTTTTGAACCTCGCGCGAGATGGTCTCGCAAACACAAAGCTCTTTTGGCAATCCACACTTATTGCAAATGTCTTGCATTATGATTTGATTCCTCCTTTTGGTTTTTTAGCCAAGGATATCTTTTTTTCGTTCTCGATTGTAAGTATTCTTGCAATGACTTTTTTCATATCCTTGATTTTTCCAGGATTCTCTGCGACTCCACCGACACGAATTTTACCAAGTTCCTTTGCAAGTTCGAGCCTGATTTCTGAAAGCTTTTTGTCGATAGCTTCCTTAGGCAGTTCGCGGGCATCTTTGAGTTTTAAGATAGTCATTAAAATCACGATTTATTTAGCGTCCTCTTTAGGTTCTTCTTTCTTTTCAACTTTTTCTTTTTTTGCGCGCGGTTTTCGTTCTTTTTTCAGTTTCGCTGGAGGGCTTACCGGCAATGTTTTTTCTTCTTTTGGCGCTTTTTCTGCCTTTTTTTCTTCAGCAGGCGCGACCTCAATAACCGCGATTGCTTCTTCAACTCTGACATCGTGTGCTGGCTCTTCAGCAGGTTTTTTCTCAATTTTGCTTTCCTTTGGAATCATCTTGATTTCCTCAGGCAGTTCGCGCATTATTCTGACTTTAATTCCGATAGCACCCGGCTTTGTAAATGCCGTAAGTTTTGCGCGGTTTGCATATTTCTCTGATGTATCGCCGCATTTCTTCAAATATCCTTCGATAAATTTGTCTGATTTTGATCTTCCGCCGGAAGATTTTCCTGCAATGACGAGTTCAGCGCCGATTGCTCCGGAATGAAGTATTTTCTTGATGAATATATTTGCAATTTTTCTTGCATTGTTGCCTTTTTCAATCGCTTCAGCTATTCGTTTTGCAACAACCCTTGCATCAAGGTCAGGCCTTTCAATCTCTTTTATTTCGAGTTGCGGCTTGTCTATTTTGAATTTTACCGAAAGGTCTTCAGTAAGCCTCTGGATATTTGATCCCGCTCTGCCGATGACCATTCCCGGCCTTCCTGCGTAAATTATGATTCTTGTATTCAAAGGAGTTCTTTTAATTTCCGAATGGCTGTATTCTGCATGAGCGAGCTCACGGCACAAATAAGCCTCTATATCAGCATTTCTTATTCCTTCTTTTATGAAATTACGTTCAATCATTATTATGCCCCATCATCATTTTTTAGATTCCTCTTTTTCGGTTTTTTCGTGTGCGTGTTCAGCAGCTTTTTTAGTTTTTGCGTGAGCATGTTCTGTTTTTGTTTCTTCTTTTTTAGCTTCTTTTGGCACCTTAGGTGCATGCTCTTTCGGCTTTTCTGTTCTTGCCTCAGCTTTCTTTTCCTGCTTTTTCGCAGCCTTTGATTTGCTTGCGCCGGTTTCATGAAGTATTATTGAAACATTTGCGCTTTTCCTTTCCTGGCCGCGGAATTCATTTCGCCTTGATCTCATGAATGTTGCGCCTTTGTTTGCAAAAGCATACTGGATAATCATGCCTTTTGTGTCAAGCCCTTTGTTTTCGGCATTTTTCTCTGCGCTGTTTATCAGCTCTAAAAACGCAAGCGAAACATTTACAGGATATCTTCCCGGGCCCATTCCGTGCTTGTGGCCTCTGTTGTCGTTGAATTTCTTTAATGGGACTGCGCGCTTCTTTTTAATAACATCCTGTAAAAACGCTTTTGCCGATGTCACTTTCATACCCTTTATGAATCGAGCTACCTCAACCGAATCTTTCCATGAGAGCCTTCGGTTTGAAAAGCCTGCGCGCGATGTTTTTGCCGCGCTTGTCTCGATTGGGTAATTTATATTGGACATGTAATATCACATTAGAGTATGTTATTTAACATTTTCACTTATATTTTTTATAATATATCTATCATGCGGAAAGGTTTCTTTAAATGACGTAAATCCAAAAACATGGGGCGTACATTTACGCTACCCAATCCAGCAGATCTTGCATCACCCATGATTTTGACCATAATATTGGCAAGTTCTTCTCTAGTAATAGTTGTATCTTTTTTAAAATAATTTTCTTTCAAAACAGCGGGATACGCAATTTCATCTTCATAGTCTTTTTTTTCCTATTGCTTCTATTTTCACTGAAATATATGGTTCTTTGCTCATTCTTATGCACCATTTTATCCTTTACTTCAAAGCCACATTCTTGCTTCCCTTTGTTGCGCCGATTCCGGGCCCTGAGTGCTTGCCAAAGCGCCTTGTAAGGGAAAATTCGCCGAGGCGATGGCCAATCATTTCTTCTTTTATGTCGATTGATTTCCATTCCTTTCCGCTATATACGCCGAATCTTTTTCCGACAAATTCAGGAAGGACAATCATTTCTCTTGCATGTGTTTTGATGAAAGCGCCTTCTTTTGCGGCCTTTGCCTTGACTATAAGTTTTTTCTCGACATCGGTGAAACCGCGTTTCATTGCGCGCCTTGCCCTTGACTTGACAAGCTTCATGAATTCCGAGAGCGGCATGGCTTTCAATTCCTCAAGAGTCTTGCCTCGGAATGTGAATTTTTTAATATCGATGTTTTCTTCTGCCATAAATATCAACTAATTATTCGATAATTTACTGGATTTTTCTTTTACTAAGTCATAAGATACATCTATTTCGCGCCTACCCGTACGAGTTTCGCATATTTTCCGAAATAAATATTCGGGTCCGGCACCCATTCTTTTTTTGACTTCTTGCGGAAATATGGGGTCTTTAGGTACTGCATCACGTGATTGATAATGCATAGTAATACTTGTGCCGTCTCCTATTGAAAAGGTTTTCTCTAATGTGTAAGGATTTCCTTTAGTATCCTTCATCTCACAAAAATCTTCACCAACTTCATTAGTTGTCTTATCAAAGCCCCACTTAAAAACGCCTTCGATATTGAACATTTTGACCATACTATCTTTACCTCTTCTTTCTTCCTGTTCTGCTTGCAGCAATCGAACCGACCTTTCGTCCTGGCGGCGAGTGCCTGCTTGAAGTTTTCGGAACTCCAAGGTGCGAACCCCCGAATTTATGGTCCACAGCGTTCATTGCTCTTGCCGAAGTTCTCGGGTAGAGCTTGCCGCGGGCTTTTGTAGCATAATATTTATTTCCTGCCTTAACTATTGGCTTGTTCTTTCGCTCGCCTCCTGCAAGTACGCCTATGGTCACTCTGCAACGCGGGCTAAGTTCTTTTACTTTTTTTGATGGAAGCTTTATTATTGTTCTTCCGACAGACTGCGAAACTACAATCGCGCAGCTTCCGGAAGCCTTAACCATTTTTCCTCCGTCAAACGGATTGATTTCAATATTAAATATTGCCGTGCCTTCAGGAACTCTTGAAAGCTGAACAATGTTTCCTGGCTTTATTGCGGCTGTAGCGCCATATTCAATAATATCTCCTGTCTTCATTCCTTCAGGAATAAAAAGATAATCGATTGTCTTTTTTTCGTCATCGAAAACGATTTTTCCAAGCGGCGCGTTTCTTCCGGGATCATGGCAGATATCAATAATTTTGCCGCTGATTTTTGTGCCTTCAGTAAATGCAAAAGACGGATAATTCATGTCTGCAAGCCAGTGGAAGCTGTGTGCTCTGTATGTATGAGATCCATGCCCTCTTGCCTGTGAAATGTTTCGCTTACCCATAAATATCACAATTTATTTAATTTTTATATACCTGCCATCTTGTCCTATAATTCCTGTTTTCGTTATACTTTCAGGATATAATAACGCCATTGCAATCGCCGCATTTTTTTCATCTTCTGTTAATGGTTTAGACAATCCGGAAATTTCAACAAGATATTGCGGACCTGTGCAAACCCCTCCGCAAGTATCTTTTTTTATGCAGTTGCATCCATCAGTATATGTTGTAATGTTTCGTTCACCCATGATAAATCACTTCATTTGATTGGTGTGTGTTTCATACCCCGCCGCGCCAAGTTTCTTGAGGGTACAGTCATTAGTACATTTTCTGCAGCAGGTTATTTCCGGTGTGGCGTCAATTTCGTTTATTCCGTTTATACCACTAACATAATCATGAATATGTGTCTAAACGCCACCAACAACTATGTGCTTTTCTTCCTTTCCAACATAATTTCCGCCGCAACCGCCACCGAAAACCATATCATCTACCTCTTACATCATTCCCAATTTCGTCGCAATGTCAACCGCCTTGAATTCTGGCTTGAGACGGATATACGCCTTTTTTTCGCCGCGCATTGTTGATGTGGTATTGACATCCGCGACCTTTACTCCGAAAACCGCCTCAACTGCTTCTTTTATCTGTGCTTTTGACGAGCGGTCTTTGACTATGAATACGAGCTTGTTCTGCGATTCTATCATTCGTGTTGATTTTTCAGTGAGGTAAGGATACTTTAAAATATTCCATGCATCAGCTGCAGCTTTTGGGTCTGCTGTTATTGCTTCTTTTTTTACAGATTTCGGCGCGGCTTTGACAGCTTTTGATTCAGCTGCCTTATGTTCTGATGCTTCTTTTGGCGCTTTTACGCCTGTTTTTGATGTTTTTTCAGCAACCATAAGATCATCTACATGTATAATTTATCACTTTCAAGTTTTTTTATCGCATCAACTGTCCAAATAGCAAGCCTTCCTGCCTGACCACCGGGAGCAAGCACATTGACATTGAGCTTATTCAGCGTAACAACATCAATTCCTGCAATATTTTTTGCCGATTTTGATATTTCGCAAGCTTCTGCAACAATTATGACCGGTCCTTTTCTTGTCCTGTATTTTCTGCCTCTTGTTTTTCCGATACCCGCACGAACTTTCTTTTTTGATGCTCGCGACAGTTCAGCTTCAAGGCCAATTGCCTTAAGTGCTGCCTCGACATCCTTTGCTTTTTTGAGCTTTGCAAAACCGTTTTCCATTACAATCGGAAGCTTTTCCTCAAAAATATGATTTCTTTTTGAAACGAATTCACTATTTGCTGTTGCTGCTATTGCAGACCGTATTGCTAACTTTCGTTCCTTATCGTTGATTTTTTGAGCCCAAATCTTGTTTGGATTCGGCGAATGGGCAGCACGTCCTTTTCTTGCGCTTGGAATCAGTCTGACCGTTCCTGTCATATGGCCCGAACCCACTCGTATTCTCGCGATTCTTGACATACCTTTATTTGCCCATGAACCGTAGCTTGCGCGCCGTCCCATGTATTTTGCAGATGTCCTGACTCCCGCATCATGATCTGTTCCATAAGCCTGCCGGTTATTGCTTTCATACGCATGATATGCTCTTCTTATTACATCCTCCCGGACGCCCTCGGAAAACTGAACTGGAAGATCTAATTCTCCAGATTTTTTCCCATCAATTGATAAAACATGAGCTTTCATTTTTAATCATTCCTCGTTTACTTGGATTAAAAAGCTTGAAAGCGCAAACGCGCTTTCATGATAAATTAATCCCTAACTTTGTGACTTCAACATTTCCGAAAATTCCGGGCACCGGCCTTATTGCGCTGCGCAATCTTATTAGCCTTTTTGCAGGGCCTTGGATTGAGCCTTTAACTATGATGTAATTTGTATTAATTTTGCCGTAATTTTTCCATCCGCCTTTTTTTGCAATTTCTTTTGCATTTGTGCCGACTTTAAGGACACGTTTATTGTATTCTGTTCTTTTATGAAATCCCATCTGGCCCATCTGAGGAACAGTTGGCCTTGTCTTATGCGGATGCCACGGACCAAGGTTTCCCGCCTTTCGGTGCAATTTCTGGGATTTGTGCGAAAGGAGCTTTAATCCCCATCGGTAAATAGAGCCCTGGAATCCTTTTCCTTTTGTAATCGCTATGCTGTCAACAAATTCGCCCTGCTTGAATACATCAGTTACTGTAATTTCTGCGCCAAGCTTTTCTTTTGCATATTTGAATTTTGCATCAACAGTTTCACCACCGATTCCGATTTCCATTATTTCGGGCCGTTTCTTGTTAATGCCTGCAGATTTTGGTTGTGTATATGCTAAAAGAACTACATCTGAAATATTAGAAATATTTTTTTCAAGAGTTTCGATTTTTGCAGTGATTTTTTTGGGTGATTTTATTGTTCGAGAAAGTGTTTTATCAGTTTTATCAGTCCAGATTTCGCCTGCAACTTTCGGGCCGTAATGCGTGTTTTTGTAGGTGCGAATCCCAAGAACCTTAAGCGGAGGCACTTCAATAAGTGTCGCAGGCACAGCAATTTCCTGGTTTGTGATGGGAGTGCCTTTTTTGTCGCTAAGCATCATCAAATGAAGCATTCCGACCTTATATCCTGCGAACTCAGTGGGTTTAATTTCTTTAGACTGCGCCTTTCTTCCAACAACTGGGAAAATGCGCTTTGCTCTCTTTCTTGGAGAATATCCCATTGAGCCCCTTCTCGGGCGGCGAATGTTTGCCATTTTTAATCATTCCTCACTAATTTTCTGCATTTCTATTTGGACTAAAATCATGCCACTATCGTGGCAAGCTTTTCGAGACAAGCTCGAAAAAGCCGAGAGCAACACGCCAAATCCTCTCGTTTTACTCGAGGCTTTTGAGGATTTTCAGCTTGACTGGAAAGCCTATAGCAAACAAAGTTTGCGAAAGGACTCCTTTATCCTCAAAATGGTTCATAGGGCGTCGCGAACGGATTTTTAACCATTTTAAGCCATTCACATGCGCTCTGGGCTTAAAAGCCTTGAACGAAGTGAAAGGATCATTTTATGCATTGGGTTAAAACCATTACACAGACTAAGAATCCGTAAGTTGTACATTCAAAATCATCTCGTTCGCTGTTTAGCGAACTCGAAAAGTTTCAACTTTCAGTTGAAAACGCCAGCGCAAAAAATAATTCATTAAACGCAATAAAACGCTAACCCGTGCCACTTAAACACAGCCAAGACTTTGAAGCCAACCTTACAAGATTCTGTAAGATTTTTGCCGAGAATCCAACACATGACTGTGTATTTTTTGAGCCCTTCTAATTTTCATCGGGTTCAAAAGCTTGGAAAATCGTAAGATTTTCCATGACATTCAACGGTAAATCGAATACCTTATATTATAACGGTAAGATTTATAAAGGTATCTTTGATTTTAATTTTCTCTTTTCATTTTTATCAAAGCAAGATTACTTTCACACTTGCTTATAATTGCCCTCAAACTTTGTCCTTCCATTTCTTTGTAAATGTCCTGAGGCAATAAAATATACTTCCACTGCTTCGGCTGTATTATTGGCTCCGGAGGAGTTGTTTTTATCTTTGAGAATTCCCTGCACTTTTGTTCTGCGGCAATTGCTTTGCTTTTTACGTCAATATCATTCTGAGCGTCTTTTTCAGATTTTGTTTCCACAATTAACATGAACTCTTTTGTTTTTACTATGAAATCCGGATAATATGGCACAGGATAACCTCTGCTATTCAAGTAGGTTATAGAAAAACCGTGCAAATATTGATTTAACTTTACATATGAGTCTACCATTGAATCGTTATCGAGCTGATCTTCGGTAAATTGCCTTTCAAATCCGCCCTTATATGGAAAATCGATGAACGGATAAAGGCATTTTTTGGTCGTTATTGAGCGTTCCATCCGGACTTTCATTTCTTTGAAATTCGATAATTTGGCCCATTGCGCTTCAACCACGTCATTTGATTTTATGTTTTCTATAAACTTCATAATTTGCCGCCTAACTTCCGTAACGACAAAATCAAATAATTGCTGGTTTCTCAAACGCATTACATTGCTTTTATCTTCAAAATCGATTTGTCTTCCAAAAAGAAAGCCTGAAATATACTGATCGACTACGCCTGCCAATTCTGCCGAATAGCGCGACAGCCAAACGTTTCTTTTGCTTGTCCCGATTATGCTTTTCACAACATTTCTCAGAAATACGCTGTATGAAAAGTTGACCTCTTCAAGTTCCCAGTCTTGCTTGAACTTGGTATCTGGGTGGAAATCAGTAATGATTATTTTTGTCGGCTCTATCTGCTCCAATGGCTCAGGGTATGCAGGAAGCTCCGCTATATTGAAATATTGAAAGTTTATTTCCTCTTCTGTCCTATATGATAGATTTGCTGGCCACGCAAGATCCATGTCTTTGATCCTGTTCGGATCTATTGAAATGAGTATGCTTTTTGAATCAAGGCTTATTTCAATAGAACTGCCGCTCGCGATAATCGCTCCTGCCTGCTTTAATTGATTGTATATTTCATTATATTTTGGATGCTCGACAATGAAAAGCAAATCATATGAGTTAATTAGCTCCTGCCCGTTTTCCATTCTTTGAAAATTATCTATTTTTTCAGGCGCATAT
>JAHILE010000047.1 GCA_018897155.1 Nanoarchaeota archaeon
CGATTTGTTTTGAACAACAGCGATTTTCAAACTGTAAGAGAAGGCATGAATGCTATCGGCGCATACATAGAAAAAGAGCTATCATTTAGTTGAAAGTGTATTTAATGGAGTGTATGTATTGCAGAATACCCGTTATTTCAACAAAAATTTCTGGTATCCCAGAACTTATAGAATCTGATGGGCTATTGGTCGAACCCAATAATGCAAAAAAAATAGCAGAAAAAATAAAAGTTCTCATGAAAGATAAAACTCTGAGAACTAACATGGGATTAAATGGAAGAAAGAAGATAGAAAAAGAATTTAATATTCATAAAGAAGTTAGGAAATTAACTGATCTTTGGAATAGCATTAAGTAAATGGAGATACAAAACCTCGTGAACTAGATTTGATCAATTCATTTTTCAAATAACTCAAAATAATGTTAGATATTTATGAGGTGCTATTATGAATGAATTAAGACCTGGAACATTATTAAGGTATTGGGCTTGCAAAGACAAAATAAATGAATTAGTTAAAAATAGAGGTAACGTCTTAGACATTGGTTGTTATGATGGTTTTATTTTATCAAACTTAGAAAAAAATAAGAATATTGTGCCCATTGTTTTAGATTTAGATAAGGCGGGATTAAAGATCGCAAGAAAGCAACGATTGAATGCTTGTGTAGCATCTGGGATTCAAATTCCATTAAAAAAAGAATCTATTGATACACTATTACTAATGGACGTAATAGAGCATGTAAAAAGAGATGATTTACTTATCAACGAAGCATATAAAGTCTTAAAGAAAGGCGGAATATTATTTCTAACGACGCCCATAAAACATAGAAAGTTAGTATCCTTCATAGTTCATAGATATGAAAAAAGTTCATAAAAATTGGGGACATTTAAAAGAAGGATATTCTTTTGAAGAGATTTCACATTTGCTCAATACGCGATTTAAAATATTGAAATATGATACCTATTTTAATTTACTAAGTAGATACTCTTATTTCATCCTATTCCACTTACCTCTGCCGCATACGTTAAGAATAGTTATATTTCGTTCTGTCTTAAAATTTGAATCCAATATAAAATTAGGTGGAATGGAACAAATCATAATTTGCCAGAAATAAAAATGAATAGCGTCACAGGTCCATTGTTTCAGGGAATATTTCAAATCTTTTTCCTGATTAGATAATGTGTGATGTAATATTTCAAAATCCCCAATCTTATTGCAGCCATTGACATTGCATGGTAGAAAGCCGCATAAAAATTCAACCTAAAGATATTCTTTAATACTGAGGGAGACATTATCAATAAAAGAATAGAAAGAAGTAATAACATAACAGCTACAGCATTTATCTGCGCGATGGTTGTAACACAGATTCCAAGAGTAGATAATAATAATGCTAATGAGATATAATAATTCACTCTAAATGGTCTTGATGAAAATCCCTCGGTTATGTAAGTATGTGCACTCCAATAGCTTTGCAGAAATTTTGTGCGAAAAACCCTCTTTAATGATGACTTATGAAAGTGTTTTACTTCTGCGCCAGTTACAAATAAAGGCGCATAATTCATACTGTTTAATTTTAGACCAAATCTATAATCCCCCGCAAAGGGTATTTTCTCATCAAAAAAACCTACTTTTTCAAGGGCACGCCCCGTAATCGCGAAATTCCTTGTATCGATTGTTCTTAAGTTATCCCCCTTACGTATTGTTTTTATATATTGTTCATAAGCATCTTGTTCTACGTTTTCCAATCTTCCATTCGTTGCACTCAATGTTCCGCCCATAGAAGCTTCACATTTGCCACGCCGTATCGGCTCGGTTAATCTCGTAAGCCAATTTCGTTTGAGAATACAGTCTGAATCGGTAAAAACAAGAATTTCCCCAGTGGAGTAGTTTACACCGGTGTTTCTAGACAAATAGGAGCCTTTACTTTTCTCATACAAATATTTTACTTTTCCATAGCTTTTTATAATCTCAGCCGTTTTATCAGAAGAACAATTATCAACAATTATGATTTCGTAAGTGGGATAGTCTTGAATAAGTAATGATTCGATGCATTGTTTTATTGTTTTCTCCGCATTGTACGCTGGAACGATAATCGAAATTTTTGGATATTGTTTCATTTTGAATCATCTCTATTTCAATTTTAGTATTATCCACAGTAAACGTTTCCCCAACCATTCGCATAACGTAAGTCCGCATAGGTCTGTATAGTTATATCGGGTTTCTTTGCACCGAGCGATCGATAATTAACCTTATCAATATATTGAGACACTTTATAATCATATTCACTTACTAATTTACATTTTTTTGTTTTATCAACTGGCAAGAAAAAAGTGTCTCTGATACCATTGATCGTTGGACCGTTCATAGTTAAAAACACATTATTCTCTTGAGACCATTTTAATATGGCCCCACCTTCAATAGGAGTATAACGAATATAAGATCGTATATCAAAAAAAGGGGTTTTTTCTAAAGGATCAGTCAGAACAAATATGGGGGGGTAAAAAAACAGACCAACTAATATACATATGATTAGCGTTACTGATATTATTGTTTTATTTAATTTTGATACTATCGTTGCAGCAAAAAATGACATTGGGTATATTATGAATTCAAGCACCCTCACAGGATCAAAAGCAACGTCAGATCCACCAATAACAACTCCGAAAATAGTCATAGCGGATAAAGTAATTATGTAGGTTATGTACAAAATTGATAGCTGCGTATTATTTTTTATCGCATATAAGAATCCTAGAGGTACTAGTGCAGCTGCTATAATGACGGATAAGAATTGTTGGGGGGGGTATGCAAATACCAATAATTTGTTTAACACAATATATAAAAAAATGATTGATGCTATTGTTAAGGTAAATACAGTTATCTTAACTTTTTTTGTAAGGAGCAAATCGTTATTGATTATTTTTGGAACATACTTCTTTAGATATGACATGACAAAAAACATGATTAGGGAGATTACTAAAATCTTGAATAGAGATACGCGTGATAAAAATATTGTTATTCCTTTATTTATCAAGAAGAAAAAGAATGGTGCTGCGATTGCCCAGTAAATAAAGGTTGGTAGTAAAGATACAAAAGAAATCAGTAATCCATAACCTTTATTTTTATAAAAAAATACATTCATTAGGAAGATCATTATAATAAGCATAAAGCTAGCCCAGTAATGAGCGAGCGTCATTCCAAAAAGCGAAATGAAGTATATAATAAACCACTTTATTGAATTTTTTTCTCTAAATTTATCCAGTAAATATATCGAAAGTGGGAAAAAGAATAATCCAATGGTTTCTCTAACCGCTTGTGCACCCCACCAAATGTTTGGTCCAAATGTAGCTACAATAAGAGTGGATATAAGTGAAATTGAGATATTTTTAGAATATTTTTTGATGAAAAAATAAAAAAATATTAGTCCTAGTGAACTAATTAGTGGTGGAAGAAATAAATCTATTTTGAGGGTATTACTATCTGATAAAATCGACGTTGTTGACACAATTAAATGCAAAAATGGTGCTATTCCGTATGCTTGAAGGTTTATTTCACCAGTCTGTTGTATGTATTCAATAAATTTGTAATCTCTTGTTCCGTCGTCTGTAATGGGGTATGAGTAACCATTTAGGTACGGAAATGTTCGTAATACGAACGCCAATACTATGATCATTAATAAGATCATCACTTCCTTCTTATTACGAATCTCAATCATAATCAACACTCAGAATATTCCCCTCATTGTTGCTATGGAGCCACTCCACATATATTTTTTAACTGTGTTTTTGTATCCATTCACACCCATTTTTTCTGTAAGCTTTTCATTTAACAGTATTTTAATCATTGACAGTTCCAACATCATTGCATCATTAATTCCAACCAAAAAACCCGTTTCTCCATCCTTAATAATATACTTTATCCCGCCAATTTTTGTTCCGATTACCGGTTTTCCGCACGCCATCGCCTCAATTAATGTCATGCCAAAGCCTTCCTGTACGGTTGTTGGGGTGAGGGCGACAACATCCGCGCTTCGATAATATTCTGGCAGTTCTTCGTCGCTTACAAAGCCCGTGAATATTACTTTATCTGCAATTCCGAGTTCTTTGCTTAAATTTCTGTATTCTTCCACCATATCGCCTTTTCCTACAAGCACAAGATACGCAGAGGGTATTTTCTCGGCAACATTTTTAAACGCTTTAATCAGGATATCAACGCCTTTGTGCTTGTGAAATCGCCCCATTTGTCCGACAAACATTACAATCTTAGACTTTTTAGGTATTTTGAATCTTTCATGCACTAAATACGATTTTCCCGGGTAAAATTTATCCAAATCAACACCCGGAGGAATTAATGAAAGCTTTTCTTTATGTTTCAGAAGAAATTTTGACTCATTGAAACAGTAAGGCGACGGAGTGATTATTTTTGTGCTGTTATTCAAAAGCATTTTATTGAATGTGTAATTATATACATTGCATAAAAAATTGACAAAAAAGTTCGGATGTGTGTTGTCGTTGTGATATGTCAAATAAAATGGTATTTTTCTTTTATTCGCAGCCATGCACGCCATATCCGCATAATATGGTACGGGTGTATGCGCGTTAACTAAATCAAACTTCTCTTTTTTCAATAAATCAGAAATCGTAGCGTACAAATTCAGCTTTATAGGTGTATTAGAAACAATAAAATTTGGCTTCTGTCTTATGACTCGAACACCGTTAATAACTTCATCTTTATCCTTGCCTTCTTTCGTGCTGCACAAAACCGTTACTTTAAAACCCTTCTTCACAAGGCCTTTGGAGATATTATAAGCATAATTCTCTAATCCACCGCCTTCTGGATAGAAATATGGGCAGATTATTAAAACATTCATAAATTTCACTTGATTAATCTTAAATCATCAATGTAAAATGTTCTATATCCACGGTCTGCAAAAATGTTTACGGACACCTGTGTAATTGCTGACATATCCGGTAAACCCCGTATCACACATTTTTTCAGATCTATTTTGATTTTATTCCAACCGGGTTTAAGATTTTCTCCGCATTCAATATGATTTTTCCAGTTATCTCCGTCATCTCCAAATGCCATGAATCCGAAACTCGCTATCTTTAAATTACTATAGGGATTATAAAACCAAAGAGTTAAAAAGTTATAGCTATTCATATCAAATGGTTGATATTGTTTCTGAACTTTGGCGTAGCCCAGGGTTGATTTCATAGAAAAGTTGCTTGAAATCTCCATAGAATAAGAACCTTGCTTGAAGTATGTGTTGCTTTCTATTATTTTTGTATCACTATATGCGGGAATAATTAATGAAAATTTCATCGTCCCACCTCTTGATAAATTGCTTCCATTTGTTGCGCAATTTTATCCCAGTCAAAATCATGAATATCCTTCGGATTTTTCAGCTTTGCTGAAAAAGCTTGGAAACCGCAGTTTCCATGATATTCAAGCTTTTCAAACTTCGTTTGAAAATGCGCGACTTCCTTCCCTGCAACCGGTTTCGCGCCAAAAATCTTTGCGCCAAGCTGTTTTTCATCGGCAATCGTGCACATCTTCGCATAGGGAAAGCCTGAAAGATACGGCGGTATGACGACTTTTGTTCCGCATGCCAGGGCTTCGAATCCGCCGGTTTCGGGGCGAACTATTAGGAGTTTCATATTCTCACCAGTGTATTATCGCTTCAAGCTTTTTATTCGGCTTATGAGCAAATCTTTATATAATTATGTTACACCAATATTAATAAATCTTTAATTTGGGTGTATTATGAAAGGAATATCAAAAAAGGAGCTTGACGTAATCTCCCTCCTGGAAATGGAAGAGAAGTTTTTCTTTACCCGGAAAGATATACGCCGTTTTTTCAAAAACGGGAATGAAATGAGCGTCTACATCCACAGGTTAAGAAAAAAGGGAAGGATAATCAAGCTCAACAAGGCAAAGTATTGCTTAATCCCTGTAAAAGCATTCGAAGGGCATTGGTCAGAGCATCCTTTCATAGTGATTGACGAAATTTTCAACGGAAAGGACTACTTTATTTCAGGGGCTGCAGCAGAGCATTATTGGGGCCTGATAGACCAGATACCGGTAAAAATCGAAGTTAATTGCACTAAAAAGCAGGGAACAAAAAGAATATTTAATACTGCGATAATATTCCGGCGTGTCAGGTCGTTAAACCCGAAAGATTTTGTCAGGAAAAAAATAAAGGAACATTATTTCCTCATAGAGTCAAAAAAGAAGGCTAAACAATGGTTGAACTGATTTCCGAGAATCGGCTGCGATACTTATCCGGCCTGAAAGGGTTCAACCTAATATATCTGGAAAAAGATTACTTTCTTAGTTTGCTGCTTTACCTGCTAAAAGATGTTAAAGACATCTGCTTTAAGGGCGGCACTGCATTAAATAAAATTTTCCTCAATCACACCCGCCTTAGCGAAGATTTGGATTTCACCTGCCGAAAGACTACCGAATCCGCAAAAAACGAGATTGTCGCCATATTAGAAAAGAATAAAGGCATTTTCCAGAAATACGCTTTTGAAAATCAGACTAACAATTATTTCAGATTAAAGGTTTTTTATAATAGCTATTTCACGGAAAACAGCTATATTGTCATAGACCTTAACGGAAAGGCATCATTGCATTGCCCGCCTCAAATGCAAAAAGTCAGGCATTTCTATGAGGAAATACCGGAGTTCGAGATACTTACACTGGACCCGAACGAACTGATAGCTGAAAAAATACGGGCGCTAATTGCAAGAAACCAGCCAAGAGACTATTTTGACGTATATTTCCTCTTGAAAACGGGCCATAAGATCGATTTTGATCTGGTTGGGAAAAAATTAAACGAAGTAAATCAGAAATTTGATGTTGAACGGATATTCAAAAACGCAAACAAAATCTATTCTCACTGGGATGATGATGTGGCCCAGCTAACCAATAAACCGGTTGAATATCTTACAGTAATCAAAAGATTGCAAAAAGAGTTCAAGTACAAAGTGTAGTATTCTTCAAATATCCGCAATATACGGCACCGGAAGATGGCTGTTAACGACGTCCGGCTTCTCCCTATCAATCACCGAGGAAACTATCTTTGCCCAATTAATTATTATCTGCGTATTCGATATCCTGAAATCCGGCTTCTGCCTTATAATCCGGACGCCGTCAATAATTTCCTCTTTGTCCCTGCGCTCTTTTGTGCTGCGCAAGACAGTTACATTAAACCCCTTTTTCACCAGTCCCTTCGCAATGTTATATGCATAATTTTCAAGCCCGCCGATTTCGGGATAGAAATACGGAGAGACAATCAGCAACTTTTTCATTCCGCCACACCTCTATAAACTCCTTCCATTTCCTGCGCGCCCCTCTCCAGGCCAAAATGCGCAATGTCCTTGCGCGCCGCAGGCTTTGCGCCAGGCATCTTTTCCGAAAGCTCTGCGCCGTCTGCAATCGCGCACATCTTTGCATAAGGGAATTTTGAAAGATACGGAGGTATTAATATATTCATCATAAACACACTCATAGGGCATTATTTCTGCCTGAATAATTTCTCCAGGTCTCCGAGGTCAAAAAGCATCAATCCGTTCACTTTTGGCTTTTCTGCAAAGCTTCTGGCGAATATCGCAAAATACTCATTTCTTTTGCCGATATTCCAATCTACAAATTCCGCCTTCTTTTTTAACTCTTCAAAAATCTTCGCAGCATTCACTTTATCCTGCCATTTGCACTCGGCGAATAAAATATCTTTTGTTTTTTCTCCCAATGCGACAATATCAATCTCGTACTGGCTTTCACCTGCAGGCCTTCCGGAAATTCTGCCCCATTGCCGATCTATCTTGGAAAAAACAGCGGGCAGGATTTTTTTGCTGTTCATTATCTGGACTGCTTCCCTGCATATGTCTTCGAATACGAGCGAAACGTATTCGTTAAATTCCGGCTTTATAAAATTATCCGCCACAAATGCCTGCTGGTTTTTTTCGATAAATTCCTTATATAGATAAATGTACCTGAACCAGAATTTGAACATATTGTCGCTTAAAAGATAAATGCCGCGTTTGCTTTTCATTATATTTTCGGTTGCAGGCACGTTCCGTATAATAAAATGCAGGTCTGCCAGTATTGAAAGATATTTTCCGACAATGCTTTTATCAAGGCCTGTGTCGTTCATTATTTCCCCGATTGTCGTCTTGCCCTTTGAAATTGAAAGAAGTATTGAAAAATAATATCTCGGCTCCCGTAATTCTTCCCTTATGATAAATTCTATATCCCGGTAAATGAACGAATCTTCTTTCATAACTATTTTTGAAATATTTTCGAGCAGCGCCTTTGTACTGTCGTATTCGTTTAAATATGCCGGAGTGCCGCCAAATACGGAAAACATTTCAATCGCTTTCTGCATATCGCTTTCGTATTCAAGAGTCTCGGCAAATGAAAACGGCCTGATCAGGAGCTGCCCGGTTCTTCTGCCGTAAAGAGGGCTTTTATATCCGAGAAGCCTTTCCATCATAGTCATAGATGAGCCGCAAAGTATGAGAAAAATGCCCGTTTTCCTCAGTTTATTATCCCAGTAGTCCTGCAAAATTGATGGAAGAGACGCATCTTCTTTCACAAGATATGGAAACTCATCTATTGCAATAATCAGCCTTTTATCGGATTTTTGCGCCAGGTATTCAAAAAATGCATCCCAGCCGGAAAAGGGGCTTTTGGCAAGAACCTCATCGTGGAAAAAATCCGCTAATTTTTCAGAAAAATTCCTTAGCTGAAGCAGTTTTGTTTCTTCCCTTGCAAGAAGCCGGATGCCGGTTTGCTTTTCCAAAAACTTATCAATTAATTCGCTTTTCCCTACTCTGCGTCTGCCATAGATCACAAGGAATTCTGCCTTTCCGGAGGATTTTCTTTCCTCAAGCATTTCTAACTCATTTTTTCTGTTTACAAACATAAATATCACTTGTTTACTCAAGAGTAATATACTCACGAGTAACTATTTAAAGCTTTCTATTACAGCACATTATCTTTCGGGAAGGACACACAATCATCTCACAACACCTCGATAAATATCTTCCATCTCATCTGCAATAAAATCCCAGTCAAAATCTTTAACTGATTCAGGATTTGCCTTTTTTGGATTAGATATTGCTTCTACAAGCATTTCACCATTAGCAATCATACACATTTTCGCATAAGGAAATTCCGAAAGATATTGCGGTATTACAACTGCCGTGCCGCATGCCAGGGCTTCGAGAACAATGATTCCAAAGCCCTCGCGGGATGATTGCGTCACAAAAACGCCGGATGATTTTATTTCCTTTAGTAAAGTATTATGTTCTTTGACAAAATTCTTGAATTCTACAGGCAATCCGATTGCAAGTTTCTCAAGCCGTTCTCTTTCAGGACCTTCACCAATAATTACCAGATGTGCTTTCTTATTCTTCTTCAAAACGTCCGGCATGGCTTTTATTATCAAATCGACATTCTTGAAAGGCACAAGCCTGCCGACAGTTATTATCCTGTTTTTGTCCCTTTTTGCCTTTATTTTGGATATTTCCTGAACAGAAATGCCGTTATGCGCGACATCGGACTTTCTGCCAAGCACATTATGAAGATTAGTCTGAGTATGTTCTGATACTGAAATTATTTTGTCCGGCAATTTCGATGCAAGCCACTCAATTGAATATCCTATATCTCCTCTCCATCCAAGATATTCGAGCCAGTATTTCCTGCCCCAGACCTCGTGCCATGTGGCGACAAGCGGCGTTCTCTTCAATTTACAGACAAAAAGAGGAAAATACGGGAAATTCGAGCAATCTATCACATCTAATTCTGTTTTCATAAGCGGTTTTAGTAAATGAAGAGAAAAATATAATGCCTGTTTTATCGACCTTCTGCCCTCGTTCCGGTAAAGCTTTTTCGGAGTACAAACGCCATGCAAAAATACGCCCTCTTTCTTAATTATATCTTCGCCTTTCCAGAACTTCATCCCGAAAATATGAACCTCGTGCTTTTTAGCCAACCGTCGGGCAATCTCCCAGTTTCTTTTCTCAACGCCGCCCTTGACATAGGGATAAATGACGTCATAGACAATGCCGATTTTCATTTTTGAATCACCTCATGCATTGAAAAAATGAAAAGCCGAGAGCGCAAGCGAACGGATTTTCATTTTTGAATCACCTCATGCATTGAAAAAATGAAAAGCCGAGAGCGCAAGCGAACGGATTTTCATTTTTGAATCAACTCACATATTTCTTAATTTCCATTTAAGCATAGGATGATTTCCAAGCCGCGGATTACACTTTACATCCTCAAACAATAAATCAAGGACAGCTTTTTTCTCTTCATAAAAAAGCCGTATAAATTTCTGCTCATTTTTATTTAATACAATTAGTTCTGACGCAAACGCCTTTATTTTTTCGCCGGCATTATTAATATCGATTTTCGTTCCTTTTTCCATGAGAGGAAGAAGGAACTTTTTAATGTCGTTCTGATCTATTTTACTTATGCGTTCCGTGCTTATCTTGCGGAAATCATCTGCAAGGCAGAAATAAAAGATAAAGCACTTTTTCAGCATTGTTTTATCAAATTCCAGGCCGCTCTCAAGAAGCATATAAACGTCAAAAAGGTCCCTTGCGGCGGCTCTCATGAACAATGCCCGAAGTTTTGTCGCAAACAACTCCTCCAGCATATATGTCCTTACTTTGAATTCCGGCTTTTCCAAAATCATGATTTTCTTTTCAATTATTTCAAAAACCGGGACACGTTCCATGAAATTTATCTCAATCTTTATCCGGTCCGCATTTCCGGCAGTGTTTATGTATTTCAGGTTATATTGCAAAAGAGCGTAAGGCTGGACTTTCTCTATTTCATATCCTTCCATCCGTAAAATCTTCGTCAAAATCTTATTTATGTTTTCACGGGCTTTAAGCATATCCTCCCTGTTTCCATCAGACACGAAATTAAAGTCAATGTCAACAGAAAGGCGAGGCATCTTGAAATAAATGAAGTTTATTGCAGTCCCGCCTTTTATGGCCAGCCGGCGTCCCAGAAATTCATTTTCATAAATCATGTGCAATAAATCAGAAAGCCTAAAAACTTTCTCAAGAACATCCCGCTGAAACCTTGTTTTCTCTGACAGGCGCTCAAAATATTTTTTGTCCGACTTATGCAATTTTCATCATCTCCTTTGCGTTTTTTGGCACAATAAGCTTCCATTTTCCGATATAAACGCCCTTTTCTTTTGGAACGAGATAATACACCCTTTTTCCTAATCCCTTCTCCAATGCCGCAAGAAAGCTTTCAGGAACATTCAGCTCATTCTTCAATTCATCAAAAATAAATCCGGTCCTGTGAAACATGCTTTTTTCGCCAAAAAGATTCAGATAGTTCATCAATTTCGTATAATTCAGGTTAGGATATGCGGAAATGCTCTTAACGATTTCCTCAAGGCCCCCGCCATATTCCATGTTTCTTATGCAATCAAGGATGGTTCTTTCGTTGTCGCTTACATTTATCTTTTGGCTTCCTCTTAAAACCTGCTTTATCCCAAACATGCGCTTGGCAGTAACAAATTTATACAAAATGCTCTGGAATTCAAAAGACTTCGATGCTTTTCCGGATGAAAGATACACAATGTTCAGATACGACTGCGCCGCGCCATGCAGTTCAAGCGCAGTGTGGTGCGAAATAAAATACGTCTTTGCCAATTGCGACGCTATCAATATCTTGTCTGCGGCAAAATCCCTGCCTATCATTTGCGCAGGGACAACGGCAAATAAGCCGCGTCTTATCTGCTTTACATAGCCCTTCTTCTTTAGCCTTGAAAGAATCTGCCGGGCTGTTTTCCTGTTTGCAATGATTTTATAGGCATCACCGGTCCGAAACACTTCTCCCTCATAGAGGCGAAAATATACTTTATGCTCTAATGGGCTAAGATTTACGCTTTTTTCGTCATTAGTATATGTGGATGTGGACATAAACAAAAATATGAGTAGATAACTTAATAAATCTATTTCTGCGGATAACTGCCTATGGGCAAACATAATTTTTTGTAAACAATGCTAATTATATCAAACTCCTTATGGTTAGTTTTACGCTTTCTTTTGAGTTATATTTCGGCGTCCATCCGAGCGCTTTTAATTTCGCATTCGACAAAAGCATTTTCGGGATATCGCCCTTCCAACCGATTGAGCCGCCAGTATATCTTATTTTGGCTTTCAATTTCATCTCTTTAATCACCATTGAAGCGATTTCAGAGACTGGAATGGTATTGTCAGAGCCTATATTGTATATATTTACAGTATCATTTGATTTCTCTACAGATAAAAGAATCGCAGAAACAACATCATCTATATACACATAAGATTTTGCCTGCTTTCCGTCGCCTAATACTTCAAGTTCGAATGAATCCTTCCGTAATTTATTGATAAAATCAAATATAATCCCATGCGTTCCGTCAGGGCCTATGACATTCGCAAACCTGAAAATCCATGCTCGCATCCCGAAATTATGGCAATACGCAGAAATCAAAGCCTCGCAAGCCAATTTTGAAGCGCCATACATCGATTCAGGCTTCAATGGCCCGTAATTCTCCAAAGTAGGCATTAAAGCACTTCCATAAATAGTTGAAGTTGATGTAAAAACAATATTCTTAACTCCATTAATCCGCATTGCTTCAAGAACATTGTGCGTTGCAAGGATATTCTGCTCAACATCGACAGTTGTATCAATAGAGCCCCTTTTGACATCTGCATTTGCCGCAAGATGAAAGATGATGTCAAAATCCTTGATATTTGAAAGAACAAATTTTCTATCTGTCAAATTCCCTTTGATAAATCGTACGTTCTCCGGAATAAATTCCCTTTTTCCTGTAGAAAGATTATCAATAATCGTGACATCGTATTCCTTAAGGGCGTTTACGAGATGATGCCCGATGAATCCGGCGCCGCCTGTAACAAGAACCCTTTTCACAAACTCATCCTCAATTTAAAAAGATAAATCAGGTTTTTTATCCCGTCTTCATTAGACTTGAGCTTGACTTCGCCTATGCGCTCCCTGTATTCTATCGGGACTTCCCTGAATCGAAAGCCGTTTGTTGCCGCACGTATCTTCAGCTCCTCTGAGAATGCCATGCCGTCTGATTCCATCTTTATTTCATCCAGGATTTTTCTCCTGAAAACCCACATGCCGGATTGCGAGTCTTTTATATGCACTCCAAAAAGCATGTTCGTGGCTATAGTAAGCACTTTGTTGCCGATTTTGTGCTTGAGGCACATATTGCCGTCAAGAATCCTCTGGCATGATATGAAATCCAGCTTCTCTTTTTCAAGCATATTCACTAATTCAGTCACACGTGATGCAGGATAAGTTCCGTCAGCGTCAAGGCATGCGACGTACTTTGCGCTCCTTGGCACCTTACTAAATCCCGTTTTATACGCCCTGCCGTAGCCGAGCCTTTTTTCATTGATGACTTTTGCGCCAAAGGATTTTGCCACCTGCATTGTTTTGTCCTTTGACAAGCCATCAATAACGTAAATATCAACGCCTTTTGGGAGCTCAGCTATAACCTTACCAATCCCCCTTTCCTCGTCTTTGGCAGGAATAAGAACCGCAATTTTCTTTTTCATAAAATCATCCCGAACGTATATCAAAGTAGCATATAGTTATCGAACGTTGTATATATGCGTCAAAAGATTTATAAATCAAATTACAACCTAAAAGTGACATCAAATGCATACTATTGATATGCTGCAGTATATATAATTTCACACATCACCATAAAGAAATTCGGCGCACGCCGAAAAAAAGTTTAAATACCGGCGTAGCGTATGTGTATTATGAAAGCATTTTATGTTCTGTTTTTTCTCCTTATGCCCATAGCATATGCTGCCGAAGTGCAGGAGCTTTCAAGCATCCCTGTGCTCACTCCTTTAGTAACTGATGAGCAGGCCTACAAATATATGAACATAACCGCCATTCCAGGCACCATAATAGAGTTTGATGTGAACCAGAGCTGGATAAAGGAAAACAGGATAAATATTATCTATCTTTCAAAATATGCCGCAGGGAAATGGAACCCTATAGCTACGGAATTCACAGGTTCAAAAGAAGGAAAAAACACATACAGGGCAAAAATAGATGAGCATTCATACTATGCGATTTTTGGAAAGGATGTTCTGGGAGAAATTCAGGTCCTGTCTCAGACAGGAAATATATTATCAAAAAGCACGAATAATCTGATGCTCATGCTTTTGCTTGCGGCAATCATCCTAATTATCTACTGGAAACGTTCCTGATAAGTCACAATTATTTAAATAAATTGTTGGTGTTATGAAGATCCTAGTTTTACTTATATTGATTCTAGCTTTAATTCCCAGGGCATGGGCTGCGCCTGCAGACGATGTGCTGATAGTTGTCAACAACGCAAGCGCAGATTCCATAGCTGTCGGGAAATACTATCAGGAAAGAAGGAACGTTCCAATAAATCAGATCGTCTATATCAACACAACCACAGGAATAGACATTACATGTGACAATTACTTTAATCAGATAGAGCTTCCTGTAAGGACTTTTCTTGATGCAAACGGACTGAAGTCAAAGATACTTTATATAGTCACGACCTACGGCATACCCTACAAAGGATGCTACTCAGTAGACAGCAGGCTATCAGACTTATACAACGTTACTGAATGGCAGGGATACGGCACAGAAAATCCCTATAGAAGAATATATTACACAACCTACTCAAACGGCAATCATATGGGCGGCGTGCATTTCAGCAATGCCTATGGCATATATCTTGTCACACGGCTTGACGGCCCGACGCCCGAGATAGCAAAAGGCCTTATAGACAAAGCCATGTATGCTGAAAAGTATCTTGGAACCTCTGCAACAGGCTATATGGCAGGGCAGCCGTATCTTGTCGATTCCATAAATGTTGTCTGCGCGTCAATTACAAAATCGGGGCGCTCCTGCGTCTCTGACAGCGGCCATGCAGGGGGCCCGAACGCCGCATGGCATAACGGCGGCGGCAATGATTATGAAAACGTTTGGAACTGGATGCCTGGCGCACTCGCAGCGCATTTCCAGTCATTTACTGCATCAACCACAATAAGGAACACAACAGGCCCAAAAGTAGTGCCTGCGATGCTTGCCGCAGGAGTAACTGCGACATGGGGCGCGGTGGATGAGCCTTACGCACCGTTTGTTCCGCAGCCCGTGGCATATTATGATTATTTCCTGAATGGGGGCTTCAATTTTGCCGAAAGCATGTACATGTCAACCTATCTTCTTGAATGGATGTCTGTAATAATCGGAGACCCGCTTTACACCCTTCCTGCATCGGCATCTATTGACAATGAAAAGCCGGCAATCGCAAATGCCTCATTTGTATGGGATTCCAATAATCTCATAGTGAGCTGGGACAATACACATTCGAATACAGGATCTCCGGAAATCACAGAAGGAGCAGTAGAATACGGGCTTACCGCAAGTTACGGAAGCATAAAATGGGACACAAGCAATCTTACCTATTGGAGCGCAACAAAGCGCAATTATTTCAGCCGGCACAACATAACTATCGCAGGCCTTGACAGCTCGAAAACGTATTACGTAAGGATAAACGCAACAGATCCTGCAGGAAACAGTGAAACATACGCCTTTTCAACAGACGGCGCACCTGCAAATGACACAACTCCGCCGACAGTCACGCTTACATCCCCTATAAATTCCCTCATGCAAAAATCAAAATCAGTAATATTCACATGCTCTGCAACAGATAATGTCGCCATATCAAACATAACGCTTTATGGAAACTGGAAAGGAGCGTGGCACGCAAATGAGACAAAATCAACCGGCTCATCAGCATCATTCTCAAAAACAATTGCAGATGGCTCATACATTTGGAACTGCCTTGCATACGATAATTCTTCAAATTCGCAGTTTGCAGCATCCGATTATTCCTGCGCCATAGACAGCACTCCGCCAGCTTTAACCTTTGTTCCGCCCACGCCTGTAAACAACAGCGTATCAAACAATCTGGCACTTATAAGCATAACCGCTTCTGAAACACTGGCAAGCGCCATCCTTGAATGGAACCGCACGCAAAATTTGACTATGGCTAATGCAGGCCCCAAATGGTCTTATATGATAACATCAGTCCCGACAGGAAACTGCACATTCAAAGTCTTTGCGAATGACACAGCCGGAAACTGGAATGCAACAGAAGAAAGGACATTTTATCTGAGGCAGATGTACGCGCACAACTTCACAATAAAGGATAAATTCGGCAAGCCGATACCGGATTCAATAGTTTCGTTATATGATAAATCCGGCGCATCAATCCAGAATTTCAAGATCAACCTTTCGGCGCAGTCAAAGGTGTTAGATTTGGACGATACCTACAGCGTGGCTTTTTCAGTCCCAACAGGGGAAATGCTTTATTTAAATAATATCAACATCAGCGCAAATGCTACTCTGGATCCCGAATTTGTCAATAGTTCGGAACTTCCTTCATTAACGCAGGCGCGGTCAGAAATAATAGCGTTTAATGCATCGGGCATAGTTTTTGATTATGCCCAAATAACCCTGCCGGTAAATGGCACAGTGAATAAGATACTGCATTGCACTGACTGGGAGTTCACAAAAGCCTCATGCAACAGTTGGGATTCAAAAGATTTATCAGCATATCCTTATAGATTGAACGCTACGCATATTGTCTTCAATGTGACTGTATTTGATGCATATCTTGGAGGCTATTATGAGGCGCCTCTTGATGCGCCCGCCCCTATAGTAACCGGTGGCGGAGGCGGCAGCTTTGCAGCAATATCGGCAAGTTCAATAACAATAACTCCAAACAATGAAATAACAAAGATACAAGTATATTTGAAAACCAGCATTTCAAACGCATTAATAAGCGCAACTGACCTGCTTTCAGTCCCTGTTCCGCCTCCAAACGGCACGGTTTACAGATATTTTAACATCTCTGCCAAAAATTTCAATGATTCTATTGTCAATAACGTGACAATAGAATTTAAGGTGAGCAAGAGGTACATTCTTGAAAAAAATATAACTTCAATATATCTGTCAAGGTATACTGGCGACAAATGGATTCGCCTAATAACTGAATTGAAAGAAGCGGATAGGGAATACAATAATTATATCGCATATTCTGCAGGGTTCTCGTATTTTGCAATAGTTGAAGAAATGCCTGTGCTTCAGGCAGCAGCAGATCCCGCCACGCCGCAGCCTCGCGAGGTCGTAAAACCAAATATATCAAGCGCGCCAACAGAAGAAATCAGGATAATAGCCGCAGAACCGCCTGAAAAATCGTCAAATTCAAGCACAATTCTTGCTTCAGCAGGCTTTTTTTTTATCACGGCAATCTGCACGATAATTAGGCGAAATCGTTCAAGAAAAAAAGAATATGCTATAAAAGAGCTTAAAAAGAAAGTAGAATGCTGATTTTAATCTTTATAAATTTAACAACTGAATGGTGATTATGAAATCAATAGTGTCGCTCATCATGTTGCTTTTGCTAGTGCCTGCTGCAAATGCGCTGAGCATAACAGTTAATCCGCTTTCTGCAAGCATAGCGCCGGGATCAGACCGAACAATATCTCTTGAAGTTTCCGGAAATGGGACTTATGCTCTTGAGATCATCCGCTGCACAAGCGCATCAGAAGGCTGTACGTTTGCCGGAAGCGACATGCTTCCAATAACTTTTGACGAAACAAAAAGCGCAACCAATAGCATAACTGTTTCAGGTTCGGGAACCAAAAGTATAACCGCAAGCCTTTCATCGTCTTTCAAAGAGTCTATCGTATATTCTTACAAAATTTATGCTAAAAATATGAACAATACAGAAAACGCCAGCGTCACAGGGGATGTGCGATACATCGCGCCGGCAGCTTTAGGGGTCGGCAGCAATACGGGCGGCGGCATGGGCATAAGTGCAGGGACTATTAAGATAACTCTTGCATTGAAGGACAGCCCGTTTAAAAAAATACTTGTCAATTTCAAAAGCTCTATGAATAATCCTTCCATCACAGCATCCTTGCTAACGGACGTGCCTGTCTTGACATCGCTTGAATCAGAAGATCTTGTTTATCAATATCTGGAGATCAAAAAGCGCAATTTTAATGATTCTGACATAAGTGAAGCTGTAATTGAGTTTACAGTGAACAAAAGCTGGATGGCTGCAAACAATATTTCCGAGATTTATCTCAAAAGATATGACAACGGATGGAAGCCTCTTAGGACCGAATTAATAGATTCTACCGAAACGCTTAATACCTACAGGGCATACGTCTACGGATTTTCTTACTTTGCCGTTTTCGGGAAAGTTGAAAAATCAATGCCTTTGGCAGCTCCAAAACCAGAAAACAACATAATCCCATCAGAGATAGAAGTGTCTTCAGGCATTGCTGCGACCACTCCAATACAGGAAAAATCACCTACGGGATTCGCTCTTTTTGAATCGTCAAAAAACGCGGAAATTGTTGCTGTAGCGCTCCTTCTTGGTTTCGGCATAGCATACTACCTGAAAAGAAAATAAAGAAATCGCTTACAGCAATTTCTATCTTTTTTCAGCGAAGCTGAAAAAGCTTCTTTAGGCGAAGCCTAAAGAGCCAAGAGCTTTAGCGAATGGATTTCGAGCAAACTCGAAATGATTTCATTCCGGATATTAATCGTAGCAGAGCCTTAGATTCAGGCTGAAAATAAGAAAAGAACGGTAAAACGCTATACTGCCTATTGGACTTGCTTATTTATATACACATCCCAACGATTAACCCTTCTTCTCTGTAAGAACTTTCAATAGTGCTTCAATGTTTTTATCTGTCTTTTCCATCCTCTTCTCCATAGCTTCTACAACCAAAAACATACCCTGAGAAATTTTGCCATATTTTTCATCCATGTGCTTAAAGCTTGCTTGCGTATTTACATTGAAGCAATTGAGGTAATTCATTCCTGTAGAGAACCCCTGCGCCATTTCGGATACCGATTCATTGTATTTTTCCCAAAAGGTTGTATCATTAATCGTTCCTTGCGCAAGATGCGTTTCTTTTATTTCTTCTACATCGATTAATGGTGCTGCATCGGGATTCTTTACATTGATATGATTTTTGAATTGACTAATAGTTTCATCAGTTCCTCTGCAATGAATCAGAACAGTGCCGTCTTTAAGGTTCTCGGCAAAACCTGCAAGCTTTAGCTTTCTTGCGGCTTTTGCAGCATATTGCCTAAAGCCAATGCTTTGAACCTCACCAGAAACAATAAGTTCAATTTCTTTTATATTTGTTGTCATAGATTAATAAAAACCTTATTTCTTTTCTTCATGCAATAGGTACAGTTCTTTCTGACTTTCATTTATAGAAGTCATTTCGTCCATCACCGTATTAAATCAACAATACGGCGTTTGACATTTTTCCTCACGCCAGAAGCAGGAGGGATAATTTTGGTTTATTAACCCACCTATTACCTTTTTTGTACATTGAAGTATATAAACTTTCCCTTATCGATTCTCCCTAAAACTCTTTACGTGTAAACCGGAATTCTACACGTGGATTGTTTCCTTCTGTTGATTTAGTAATTTTACTATCATAGCCACCTTTTTCAAATACTCCACTAACAGTTAATTTTTCAATAACATCCTCTACTTTTTTCGCGGCTTGTCGCATACCCAAAACAAAAAAGAATGGTTTTGAAGCGGTTATTTGTTGGGTGCAAAAAGAAACAATATCCGATTCCCCATCCCAATTGTCAATGAATTTCGATGACGTCTGCCATAAATCAATTGTTTCACTAAAAGCCTCTTTGATTTGGTTCTCCGAGTAATTCATTTTTTTCAAGTCATGAATATGTTCCATAATCATAGAAAAATAAGGCGTTCCTGGAAGTTTTACTATTTTTTGCAAGTAACCACTGTTGGGTCTTTTACTTATTTGTTCCTTTATTTTCAGTACTCGTTCTCTATCGCCAGGTTCGTCTCTCGTGTGATATAAGTCAATTAGCAAACCCGTCCTTATGAGATCTATATACGGATAATTCGGAACTAATAACTTGATGTCTTTATATTTCGGATCTTCTGAGAACTGTACCAGTTTTTGTGCTTCTTCTTTGTTTGGAACAAATGCATACTTACCCTCGTTGTATTTGTCTTGAATCAAGGCCTTTATTTTTTCATATCCTTTATCTAATTTGAGAATTTTCAATGCGGCAAGATACGATAAGACATCTTTTATTGGAAGATCCTTTATCGCCTCATATATTTCATTGATTCCTGGTGCCATCGCGGATCTCCACCGTTTCTCTAATAAATTTAGAAATCGATGCTGGTGTACCATCGATGATATTCAATGAGCCCGGAATAAACGCAGCTTCTTCAAGTTTTAAAAACTTTGTGGGTATTTCTGCAGAGGGTATCCTACCTCCGTTGGGTGTCAGTACATACTCTTCAGAGTCCACATCGTAATCGAACGCCCTCAGAAGTATAATTTTTTCATCCTTTCCCAAGGTTTCAAACTTAATATCTTTTTTCATACGCTATTCACCGGCAAATTTTATTCGGAGAACAAGTAAATGCCATAAGCATATATGGTCGTAATGAATATATATAAATTTAACGATGTGGCATGACCAAAGATTCGAGATTGTCGAGCATAAAGTTCGACAATTGTCTGCTGTTGGTGTGACTACTCAGATAATTTGATGCTGGTGTCAATAAACATCTCATAAGAGACAAGTTATTTGTTATTAACCACTTCCCTTAATGACTTGTTTTCGTATCGTTTCTCCTTTCTTTGTAAGGGCGTAGATTTTTCCCATACGAACATTGGGCGTCAAACATTCTACAATACCCTGCGCTTCAAACAATTTCAGTATTTTTGAAACATGAGCGATTGAAAGCTTGGTTTCCGTTTTTATTTCAGTAGGAATTTTCGGCTTATTGAGGACAACAAGGATCTTCCTTCTTTGGCTGCCTCGCAGAATCCAACTGTAGAGCTCCCAATCGATTTTAACCATTATAGCAGATTAGTTGCATTCGGTTAATTGATTAGTTACATTTTAGTATCAAAAAGGTATCAAAAGCTTAAATTCTTGAACGAATAAGATTTATGAGTGGAGTGTAAAAGAAAGACAAAATTAAGAGCGTGATTTGATAATGCAAAGAAATAAGGGTAATATTTTTTTGATAGTAATTATGAGTGTAATTCTTATTAGTGGTTGTATTGACAATTATGTCCAAAAAGAACCCACAATATTGGAATTTGGAAAACCGGCTATAATTAATGATGTGTCGGTTACTTTTGATTCAGTCCGATTTGCTGATAAAATTGATGATTATACCAAAGCAGACAATGGTTATAAGTTTGCAATAATTCATGTAACTGCAAAGAATTTAGGATTGGAGGAAACACAATTCCCATTTTCTAGCACGGGATCATCATATATGATGAATATCGTGTTGAGTGTAAATAAAGGGTATAAGTATAAAGTCTTTAATAGCGATTACTTTTTCTCGATAAGACCTGAAGACACAGAAACAGTAGACTTCGAATTTGAAATTTTAAAAGATACCTATCCCACCGAACTATATCTTGAGCGAGTGAAAGATACAACAGACTGCCTAAAGGCACAACGTTTATGGGTAAGTTCTTTATCCATTTACCCTGCTGAGAATATTGAAGGCTTGAAACCTGAATGTATCGATAAATATACCGTATCAATTCAATCTACTTTCACGAAAGGTTGAATGGGTGGCAAATATCTGACGAAATAAAGCTTCTGAGCAAGAAATATTCCAATTGAAATTCCAACAAGTGGTTGTATGAAATTATATTTAATGTGCTATTATCTCGCCATAATTATGCTCGGCTTAGGAACCGGTGCATGGTGCAACAATAAGCTCGACCTCGCAGTTGCTTTTGCCTTGGCAGGCGTAATCAATACAGTGGTATACTTGCGCCTGAAGAAATCTGTATTGTAATGAGGCGTTATAGTGTGATATTCATGAAATACCAAAAATTAACATTTTTTGTAATAATATTACTCCTGCTGGTTGTCTCGCCGTCAGAAGCCCATAGAAGCGGCTGCCACCGATGGCATTCTTGTCCTTCTGATTCAGGATCTTATGTGTGCGGCGATTGGGGCTACTGCTCCGCCTGCCCGGATAACCAATACTGCTCAGGCGGGTATCCGATAATAAAAACAGCCTCAAGTAATCAGGTCCCTTCTATTTCCATAACGTCGCCATCAGGCGCGCCCGTAGAAAATCCCGTGCAACTGCCAGCGGCTGCCCCAACACCGACGCCGCCTGCGCCTTCATCACCAATAATCGAATCGAGCAGTTCAACAGTACGTTCAACTTCGCCTCTATCGACAACACAGCCTGCGGCCGCAAGCTGCGACGTTCAGGTATGTGCCGCGAAAACAATATCATATTGTGTCGGAGAGAGTAATGTAACTCATCCTTATTCTTGCAAGGGCTCCATATGCACCGCAGATTCGGCAAAATGGGAAGTAAACGATAAATGTGGGCGCGACTTCTGCACCGAATTGAATAGGGACTTGAACGGTTCAAATTGCAAAGCAAAGTGCTATCCGTTCTGGTCTGCTGAAAGCAACTGGTCGCAGTGCATTAACGGCACGCAGGAACGGATGATGTCCGATGGATGCGGGAATGAAGAAAGACAAACCCAGAAATGTGACACAGAATGCAAAGGGAATGCACTGTGCTATAACGGAACCATAACATCTGTTTCCAACGGCGATACGCTAATTATTGACGGCCAAAAAGTCCAGCTTGCTCTGGTAGATGCGCCGGAATTCTATCAGTGGGGCTATGGAAAGGCCAAGCAATTCACCGCGAATTTATGCAATAAAGGCTCCACTGCTATCGTAGATCAAGATGATTTTCAATTAAAGGATAAATACGGCCGCATAGTTGCCGTTGTTTATTGCGAGGGCAAAAATCTCAATAAAGAACTCCTTTTGAACAATCAGGCCTCAATCGTGAAAAAATACTGCAAATTAAGCGAGTTCGGAAACGAGGACTGGGCGCGTGCATATGGATGTTAATAAGGTGGCATTAAAGCGATATGCAAATCTTGCTTCAAAAGCCTTGAAGAAGCCCGTGATTTACTTTCTGCTTTTCATCCTTGCTTTCTTCTTAGCCGCGCCAACATATTATTATATTCACGAACGCGGACATCAATCGGAAGCAAAGCTGTATGGCTGGAATTACACCACTTCTTACGGTCATCACGAACTGACTTATTTAGGCATCAATATGACTTATACAGCTCCTGATAAAGTGGAAGCTTACGACAATAATAACGCAACCAAAGAGCAGCAGTTCAGTTTCTACATAACACCAGTAGCCATTGGATTCACCACACCGATTTTCTTGCTATTGTTTATGGTGCTGATACCCCCGAAATACAAGAACCGATACGTTGAGGTCTTTATCGCATTTTTTGCTTTCGCGCTGTTTGCGGATGCGTTCAATAGCCTGTATGAGTTTGATGGTGGCGATATGTGGCGGATTGCGCATTTGTTCGCTTAATCAACAATGGGTTTTCGGGCTTCTATTTTTTGAGCAAAAAATAAAATGGCATCGCCCATTTTCGAGATTTTCTACAAATTCACTTTTTTGGGCGCGCATATACCACTCCATTTTATAGAGGGAGGTATTTTGCAAAACGTAATTTTTCGCAAGCATTCATTTAGAAATCTTTTTCAAGAATGCGCGCACTGCCGTTTCTTTGGCTTTGCTGTATTCGATTGTCTTTGAAAAAGACCGGACGGTTTTTCTGTTGATGTCAAAGCATTTCATATTCTTGACTTGACAAATCAGAATCATGCATACCTCTTCTTTCTTTGTCGACATGCATAAACCCCTGTGAGCGCAGCTATTTATCTTTCACTACAGTTACTGCCGAGCCACGGACGCCGCCGAGCAGCAGCGAGGCGGCACACACCCGAATGATTATACAATATGCAACTGCGCGGAGCGGGACAATGCAAGCGATGGTGTCCCGCTCAATGAATAAATCAAATGCAGATTATGGGGCTGTAGCCCCTTTTTCTATTTCTTTTATCTGCGTTCTTTCGATTATAAAATCGATAACCTTTTCAGAACGATTTAAGTTTCGCGTAAGTTCCGCAAACGAATAATTTTCGATATATTTTTTAGAATTTCCGAAAGGAACTTTGTATCCGAGCAGAGCCCCAACCACACTAGCACTAAATTCCGCAATAACTTCCTGGTCGCCCCTCTGCCCTGTTTTTATGCCGTGCAATTTGTCGTCTACAGCATGCGATAATTCGTGTAGGAATGTTGATATTTCTGGCGTGGCAAGGCCTATCGTTTTTTGCAGCGGCGAGTAAAAACCGTATAAGCCGTTGCTGAAATAGATACCTTCGGTTTTCAAATCCAGCTCTTTCAAGATGCCATCGAACTGACAGGGAATATTCAGAACAATCGGCGGAGCTTGTGGTAATTCCTTTCCCTCTGTGTCCTGAAATCGAAAAACCGGAATCGAGTTAAAGCCGTAGAGTATCATTTTTTCTTCCTGTGTTTTTGGATCTTGGATTTTCTTCATCAAAGGCCCAAAAATAGTTATGGCGCGTTTGCCTGCGCTAACATGCCTTTCTGCACTTCGCCATTGCTGAAACCCTCTTGCGTCAGAAGTTCCGGCGCTGAACATTAAAACCCGATTGAGGAAGCTCCAGTTATCCGAAGGCTTGTTATATCCTTCCGGCGCTTTAAACACGGCTTGCGTAAAAACTTCAAGGTTTTCCATTTCAAAGAGTTTCAAAATGCTCGTCATAGCATCGCGTATTTTCGGGTTTTCTTCTTTATTCACGAGTTTTTCTTCAGCCACAGATTCAAGGCTATTTTTCATTTCCTTAGAGGAACTTTCCTCACAAAGTTTGGTTTTCATATTTCGCTTTGTCGGAGCTTAGGGCTTATCTGATTCCGCAGAAGAAGAATATGCTTTAAGCGACATACTTATGAAAACCAACTGCCTAATGGGAAAATCCGAAGGAAGACTATCTGCCTGTGAGCGATTGAAAAGCGAGTATGAGGATGCGCATAATATTATTCGACATACTTTTTTGACTCCTGCCGTTGCCGATGACGACTTAAAGAGACATGCTAAAACGTGCGATTTCTGGTTCTCGACAAAGCGACCAGAGGAAGCGGTTTGAGGTTCAGAAATTGCAGTCGTCCGCGCCGAGTTCGTCCTGAGCGTAGCGAAGGTGGAACGAGGCGCGTATATCCGCGCGGATGCGCGGATGTATAACTAATCGCGGCGCTAAACAACCCTATTATAAACTTCACCCAATTTTATGCTTGAACGATGACTGATGTTGTATGTGTCCTTGGACAGAATGGCGCTTTCGAAGAAGCAAAGCGTTTCTATTTTAAAAATAAACTATTCATTTTTTAATCAACGACAATACGGGCCTAAATTTTGTGGTCTTATGATATGGAACGTCATTGACAATATGAACGTCAACATTGATATTTCTTGGAAGCAATTCGTACATGCTTTCTTTTATCGTTTCAGACATCCCATTATCAAAGGAGTGACGTCCGGGAACAATATAAACATCCACTAAGTCTTCCTGAGATTGTACAATTTGGTATCTCATTCCATGGGCGGGAATGTCAAAGCTTAAACACCAATTATATGCCAGATCCATGAAGGATGATGCAGGAACTGAAGTCCCGTCAGAGTCTATACGGATACTGTCCATGATTCTTCCCTTTGGAGAACTTAGTATCCGAAAGTTACTTCCGCAGGAACATTTTTGAGTTTCGTTAAGAATTGCCAAGTCTCCCTGATGATATCGTATAATCGGTGTTGCTTCATTCAAAAGATTCGTACCTAACACAAGACCCATTTTTCCCGGAGTTTGTTCAGTTTTCGGGTTTTTTGGATCAACTATTTCAACATAACATGCATCCTCTTCAAGATGATACTTATGCATGGGACATTCGAGTGCAATTCGTGTCAATTCTTCACTACTGAATTCATCAAGTACAGGCACACCGAAATATTCTCCTAAAGCTTCGCGTTCGCGAAGAGTGGATTGTTCTGAATGTATTATGACTAATTCGACGCCCGATCCTTTCAGATCTGCACCGATAGACGCCAGATTTCTCAAGTATGTCGGATAGGTAGATAGAACTTTGGGTTTAACCTCAGCTATAACTTTGATAGCGTCTTCCGGTTTAGCGGTTGTTGAAAGAAATTCCGTAGAATATTTTCCGTTTACAGATGTAATCCACCAGGGTGTGGTATAGATAAATAATGCCTTATCTTCCGGATGATACTTTCCTCCGCTTTGAAAATCGAATTGTCTAATACCTTGAAGAGTATCTTCATAAACGGCATTACGTGAAACTACTACAGTAACAAATTTTCCAGAGGAGCCGCTGCTTGTTGTCATAAATTCAAAATTGTGCTTTGAACTCATACACTTATCTGGAAATGCTGAAATCAACTCTTCTTTTGTTAGAATGGGCAATGCTTTAAAATCATTCCATGTTTGTAGGTCTTCGGGCTCGAATCCTTCAGCAGAGTATTTTTCTTCATATAATGGAACGGTTTCATATGCGTGAGTAACAAGCTCTTTTACTCTTTTAAACTGCCACTTTTCTATATCTTCATAGGGTCGCTTGCAAGAATCACGTATTTCGGTCCATCGCTCACCCATAATTTCTTCTAAGAAAGCATGATCTTCAGCGGTTTCTTTTCGTTTATCGCTTTTTTTAAGACCCTCATAATTAAGTCCGGATTTTGTCATAGTGCATCACTGAAATCTACTACCGATATATTTCTTACTATTTAGTTGTGATATATACTTTATAAATACTTTTTATGGAACGTTAGGACTATTAGGTACATTTTCTACCGATTTCATAGCAGATGCAAACGTAGATAATCCGTATTTCCATAATTTATGAATTGACGCAGCATCTAGATACTCTGTATCCATCACAGATACTGTATCTTCCCTGTATTTTGAAAAATCTGATGAATTTATCTTGACTTTGTAGTGTTCGGGTCTTCTATATATGTCCGTACTTGGGTAAGGTGCACAAATATAATAATCTACAAGATTCGTAAGACCTTTTAATATGAGTTTTTCTGCATATTCGATAGTCTTTATTGCACTTTCTCTACTTTCTCCAGGTAAGCCAACCAACCAGTTTGTAGCAACCGGCATATTAACTGACTTTGCTAGTGAACACGCATCCGTTATTTTCCTTACGTCCAATTTTTTATTATTTATATCTAGAATGTTCTGATCGGCACTTTCAGCACCAAAAAACACAGCATCGCAGCCACTATTTTTCATTTTAGAAAGTGTTTTTTCATTTACAAAATCAGCTCTTGTTTGGCACGACCAAGAAAGCCCTGTTTCTGGTATGGAATCGCAAATTGCAGTCACATATTCTTTCTTTGAAGTAAATGTTTCATCGTTAATCCATAAATCGCGTATGTTCAATTTTTCCTTCATTAACTCAATTTCTTCCATAACGCGATCTACAGATCTATATCTCGGATAATTTTTGCTCCAAAGAGATTCTGCACAAAAAGAACATTTCATCGGACATCCGCGAGATGCGAATATCCGCCCTGAGAATATGTCCTTGTAAGTGTTTGGGAGTATGTCGTAGTCTGGCATCGGTAAAGAATCCAAATTCTCGATTAATTTTCGGTCCGCGTTGTGATGTATTGTGTTTTGGGCAAAATAGGAGATTCCATCAATTGTATTTAAGCGACTGCGATCCCACTCCAACGCGCGTAAAAGTTCTTCAACAGTTTTTTCTCCCTCCCCTCTCACTACGATATCAAATGTCTTTCCTAAAATATTATCTGCCATAAAGGAAGCATGATGGCCTCCGATAATGTTTATTGCGTCAGGATTAGATTTTTTGATATGTTGTGCAATTTTTTCAACAATGTGATAATTGTTGGTAAATGATGAGAAGAGAAATATATCTCCTTTAGTGTCATGTATTTTCTCACCGACGTTATCTAAAGCGTGCTCCACAAAACTGAGATAGGTTAGATCTAAAACGTTTGGAGAATATCCTGCATCTTTCGCTACCGGTGATAATGAACTTATCCAAAGAGGCGGAGCGGGTAAATCATATATAGGTACACTCATCCCGCTAGAGAGATTTACTGACTTGGAGAGATATTTTTCGTATTGACTTTGTTGCTCTTCGTTTAGCATCTTTTTAGTTTTCTCAAAATACACATCAAAGAATTCTTGTTCTTCAGAGTCAAGATGATTTTTTCTTATAAAGGGACTGTTCACGAAGACAAGTTCTCGCATAAATCTCAACTACTTATTAATGGTTAAAGTACATTTAAATATATTTAAAATTCAACACAATCCCATCAATCAATGATTGTGATGAAAATGATGCATAAGCATAAGAAAGTAATTAGCAAAATATGGTTATGAGTAATGTTGATGAGTTAGCCATAAATATTAATCATCTAACAAAATCATTTGAACAAGATGGTGGCTCGAAAAAAGTTATAATCGATCTCTCGTTAGAAATTAAAAAAAATCAGATATTTGGTTTGCTCGGTCAAAACGGAGCGGGTAAAACCACGTTAATATATATATTATCAGGTCTCCTTCAAGCTGATAAAGGTGTACTCAAAGTGCTCGGTTGCGATCCAGAAAAGCAGAGAATTGAACTCGCCAAAAAAATTAATATTTGCAGCGGAAATTCACTATTTTTTTACATATTCACGGCTCGAGAAATACTGAAATATTACGGTCTTTTATATGGTATGAGTGAGAAGGATATTGAAACAAAATCAAATCAACTCATAAAAGAACTCGGCATTGAGAAGTTTGCAAACGATCAATTTCACGAACTTTCTACAGGTATGAAGCAGAAAGTTGCTCTGGCAAAGGCACTTATTAATAGTCCCGAACTTCTTTTTCTAGATGAACCAACTTTAGGGCTTGATGTGGAGGTTGCGAAGAACATACGTCAATACCTTAAAAATCTTGTTTTAAAAGAAAAAATGACTATTGTTCTTACGTCTCACTATCTTTCAGAAGTTGAAGAACTATGTAATGATATTGCAATAATACATCATGGAAAAATAATAGCTAAGGGAAATGTAGAACAAATAACCACATCGGCTAATGTAGATACAACTATGATCGCAAAATTTGAGAAAATACTCGGTGATACAAAATTCATAGAAAAAATTTCCGGTGTGCGTAGTGTCATAGTTAATGAAAGTGAGGCCATTATTTACATTAGCGGCGGTCCATCAACTGTTGAAAGAATTCTTATCGCACTCAAAGATAAAAAGGTTGTATTATCGCATGTTGAAGTAAGAAAAGCAACACTTGAAGAGGCGTTTTTGCGCTTAATACGTTCGGAGGAATAAAATGTTTTCACATGTTAAGGGATATTTTTATAAGCATTATATTATGTATAAGAAAAGTACTGTTGAAAAAGCCACTCTTTTTATATATCCATTTGTATCTTTATTTTCAATAGGGCTACTTGCATTATACCTTCGTGCGATGGGTTCGCCTCTTGATGTTGTACCGTTTGTCATGATTGGTGTAATCGCATGGACGTTCTACGATCTTTGCCAGCGTGTTGTAGTATACGGCATATTATTAGATATCTGGGACTACTGCTTAAAGCATTCAATGATTTCAACAGCTACATTAGTCGATTATCTTATTGGAAATTCGCTCTTTGGACTTTTAATAAGTAGCATCTCATTATTAATTCTGAATATACTCAGTTCAGTTTTCTTCGGTTTTAGTATATTTTCTGCAGGAGTGGCTTCTGTCATTTCTTTTATAATAATATTCATTTTTGCGGTGGCTACCGGTCTTGCGATTAATTCGATAATCTTATTAGGCAATAAAGAAAAC
The DNA here is from genome assembly GCA_018897155.1 of Nanoarchaeota archaeon. NCBI lineage: Archaea > Nanobdellati > Nanobdellota > Nanobdellota archaeon. The sequence continues at coordinate 29,926 of JAHILE010000047.1, forward strand.
GCAGTGCTTGTGTGGTCGGTACCTGGTATTGTGATGGTCTTTTCAGGTGTATATTATCCATTAAACATGTTGCCTGGAATTATTCAGGCGATCGCTTACATTCTTCCGACCACATATGCAATTGAGGCAATACGAATCGACATGGGCTTCTCAGAGGGTATACTATGGAGGACACTTTTGTATGGACTTGTAACATCACTTATATATCTAGTATTTTTTTACCACGTTTTTGAACGCGCCATATTTCAAGAAAGAAAAAAAGGTAAGACCATTTTAAGTTAAAACCTAACGCCACCTCATGCAATTCACTCTGCGCTAAAGCGCGGAAGATTTCTTGCGGGAGTAAACGTTTAAACTCATTCTTCATAGTACTCTTTGAATAAGTCGTAGTTGCCATTGAATGTGTGTATCATCCCATTTTCAAGATACCATATCTTGTTACATAGACCGTTTATGAATGACCTATCATGACTCACAGTTAATAGTGTGCCATCATAATTTTGTAGCCCTCTTTGAAGCAATTCGCCTGAGACAATATCCAGGTTATTGAGCGGTTCATCGATGATTAAAAAATTCGAACGTTCGGCCATGAATTTAGAGAGCATAACCCGCGATCTTTCTCCGAGGCTTAACTTCCCGATTTTTTTCAGGACATCATCACCCTTGAAAAGCATGCTGGCTAAAAGACCACGAGCTTTGCCTTCATCCATGCTTCCGCTGGACACATAAATTTCATCCAATATTGTTTTCTCATTATTAAGTGTGTTTAATTCCTGATCATAATATGAAATCTTGACATTCTGGCCACGCTTTATACTTCCTTCAAATGGTTCTTCGCCTAAAATCATTTTTATTAATGTCGATTTGCCATGACCGTTAGGTCCAAGCAACGCGATTTTATCTCCCCGATATATGACTTCGTTAAAATCATCGATTATATGTCGGTGTTTATAGCCCTTTGAAACATTTTCAAATTCGACCATCTCGGTTGAGCCGCGTTTATCTTCTTTAAGATTTAATCGCATTTTCCCAGTTGTATCCCTGGGCTTCTCAATAGCACCTCTTTCCAATCTATCTGCTCTTTTCCGGATGCTTCTTACGGTTCTGCCCAACTTTACTGCGCCTTGTTGTACCCAGATTGCTTTAATTCGCGCAGACTCCCGCAATCTCTTTACCTCTTCTTGTTGCTGTTCGTATAAATCGGTTCTTCGTTTTAGGTCCTTTGATTTTTCTTCTAAATAAGTCTCATAATTGCCAGAGTATGATTTCAATCGTCCGTCATCTAATTCCACAATTTTGTTGGACACATTGTTTATAAACTGCTTATCATGAGAAACCATGAGTAGTGTATCGAGTTTATTAAGATAATCTTCAAGCCATTCTCTCGAGGGTAAATCCAGGTGGTTCGTGGGTTCATCAAGAATATAGAAATCCCCCTCTTGCGAAAGAGCTCTTGCTAGAGAAAGTTTGGTTTTCTGACCGCTACTTAGATTACTGATTGTTAAATCGTAATCTTCTTCTTGAAAACCCATAGCCTCTAGTATTTCATAGAATCGCTTCTCATTCGGCTTTCTTGAGGATGACACTATCGTGTCATATTCCACCAAAACCCGATTCATTCTGTCTTGGAACTCGTACGTTTTAGGATCGGCCAATATGTTGTTGATTTCGGCTAACCGAGCATCCATAGTCTTTAAAACATCCCTGCTGGTTTTTTTAGCATCCAATTCCCATACCTGTGGAGCGTACACAATCAGAAGGTTGCTCTTTTTTCTTACGGTTCCCCCCTCATAATCCTCTAAACCAGTTATTATCTTAATAAGTGTTGTTTTCCCTCTGCCATTTTGCCCTATTAATGCTATCCGGTCTCCTTTATTCACTGACAGATTTGCATTCTCAAATATTGGTCGGTCATATGATTTCTTCAGACCGGATATATTTACATACTCCATAAATATCACTATATAGTGTTATATTCGAGGTGATATTTAAAAATACTGGTTACTTTACTACTTTTGAACGAATGCTAATATGACCATTCGACAGCGTTGCCTCTGTTGACGGAGAATGCGGAGATTGTCAAGATATGGGGGAGACCATCCTGAACTTGCTGAAATTTCTATAACGTGCTCTTTCGATGAGTTGATATGACGCGCAATGTTCACCCTTACGGCCTGAAATGCTCACCATTTGCTGTGTGTTTGTGTGTTAGTATAACGCGCGTCTGTGGCGCGCATGAATAGAACGCGTGGGGCTAATGTTTAATCGTTGTGTTGGAGTATTCCGGCTTTATCCTAACAATTACCTCAGATGCGTATCTACGCTATCATAAACTGCTGCGTAATGTTCTCATCGGAGCTATTTACTCACCCGGCATTATCCTGTTCGACCTTTCCACAGGTGTCTGTTTTGTCCGGCACACGTTATGGCTTACGTTGTCGGCAATTATCTCAGCGTATCGGCAACGCCAAAGGCGATGTTATATATACCGCAAAAAGCACGTTATTCTTGGACTTAAAACATCCTGCGCTGGTGGGTTCGGAGGCCTCTTTGGCCACTGAAGTTTCAAAAACCGAACCCAAACCGCGCATAATATTCGGTGATTTGCATGAAAAACGATTTATTGGTAATGTGGGCTGAAGCGGTTGACAGAAAATACTACGGCATAAGAATGCTTGACGCCACGAATACTTCTTCTATAATCAGTTCCCTTTACTGAGCGTAGCACAGAAAAACGTGGCGCGTAATAGTATTCGAATTATGCGTCACGCACTTTCGGTTTATCTGCGCGACGGACGTTATAACATATGACGGCAAAACTGTCAAGGTATGAAAAAAGCCAGCAGAATAACATATAAGTATTAAAGGAATACAATATAGTTTGTGATTACTATGTCAGAAGCAGATGAATTGATTGAGGATATGTCAGAGCTTCAGAAATTCATCGTGCTATTGCTTGATTCCAAGAATCAAGAACCTATTTCTGGGAAGACTTCATTTAAGTACACTTTCAACTAAATGATAGCTCTTTTTCTATGTATGCGCCGATAGCATTCATGCCTTCTCTTACAGTTTGAAAATCGCTGTTGTTCAAAACAAATCGTTGTATCAATCCAAAATCCCGTTCAATAGGATTCAG